>CAJCHX010000557.1 GCA_903970215.1 Acidobacteriaceae bacterium | reverse complement strand
CGTGTGGCAGACTCGGTCGGATGATCGGCGACCCGCTTCGCCCGCTTCCGGACGACTCCGACCGCTTCGGCGACGGCGCCGTGTTCACGGCGACCCGTACGGTCCGCGCAGACGCTGTGCGCCCCGACAACCGGATCAAGTTCGACGGTGTCGCGCGCTATCTGCAGGACGCGGGGCAGGACCACCTCGCGGAGACCGGCTTCGACGACGTGCACCCGCATTGGATCGCCCGGCGCACCGTGATCGACGTGCTCGCCTCGGGCGCGTGGCCCGAGCGCCTGACGTTGCACCGATGGTGTTCGCGGGTCGGGTCCCGATGGTGCAATGTGCGGATCGGGCTTACCGGCGCCGGCGGCACCCGGGTGGAGACCGAGGCGTTCTGGATCAACTTCAACATCGAGGCGGGCACGCCGTCCCGATTGTCCGACGAGTTCACGTCCCGCTTCGGCGTCACCGCCGACCCCGGACCGCTGCGCTGGAAGGCGCTCCTCGATCCCGTGCCGCATCCGGATGCGACAGCGGTGCCGTTCGTCCTTCGCAGCACCGACGTCGACTTCTTCGACCACGTCAACAACGCGGTGTATTGGACCGCTCTCGAACACGCCCTGCACGGACAGGCCGACCTGGCGGATCGGCTCCCGATCCGCGGGATCGTGGAGCACAACTCGCCCCTGACCCTCGTCGACTCGCCCCGGCTGTTGCGGTACCGAGACGGCGACACGCTGTACGTGTGGCTCGTGCAGGACGACCGCACGGCCGCTGCGATGTGCGTGACGCCACTGTCCGCGTGACCTCGGGGGCGCAGTTGTGCTATCTTGGAATCGGTCAAGTTTTCATTCAGTGGCTTCGCTCGCGAAGGACTGCGCGGCAGGTTCACAGATTCATCACCACGTTGATTCTCCTCCGCTGGCCTCGGGGCTGGTTTTGGCTGCCCCGAATCGTAGTAAGGGAGTCCACATGGCTCAGGGTACTGTCAAATGGTTCAACGGCGACAAGGGTTTCGGTTTCATCACGCCGGACAGCGGTAGCAAGGACCTGTTCGTGCACTTCTCGGGGATCGTCGGTAGCGGTGGATTCCGCACCCTCAACGAGAACGACCGGGTGAGCTTCGAGGAGCAGGCCGGCGACCGTGGGCCGCAGGCCGTATCGGTTCAGGTCATCTGACACCAGCTTCACAACACCAGCGGGCCTGACCTCTTCGGAGGTCAGGCCCGCTGGTCGTTCGATGCTCACCCGAGCATCGTTGTCATCCGTTCTACCCCAAGGAGTTCGGCGCCGCGGCAGCTGATCTGGGCAGCGCCAGGGTCACGATCGCGCGGTGCCCGGAGATCACCTGATGGGTCAGGGAATCAGTCGGACGCAATACGCCGTACCGGCGGCAGATGTCGTCCACCGATCGCTTGACGCGAGCGAGGTGGTTGCTCGGCAGGTCGGGGAACAGGTGGTGCTCGATCTGATGGCTCAGATGCCCGCTGAGGAAGGCCAGAACCGGACCGGCGCGGAAATCCGTGGATCCGAGGAGCTGGCGTAGGTACCACTCGCCCCGGGTCTCTTCGGTCAGGACGCTGCGATCGAACTTCTCCGCTCCGTCGGGGATGTGGCCGCAGGTGATCACCAGGTACGCCCACACGTTCCGGATCCCGTTGGCGGTCACGTTCGCCGTCAGGGTGCGGCGCCAGCGCGTGCCGCTCAGCGCCGGATATGCGACGTAGTCCTTGACGCACTGGCGGGACATCTTGCGCGCCAACGCCCCTCGAACCTCGTTGCGCTGGGCTTTGGTACTCGACGCGGCGATGGCCGCGTCGTATCCCTGTAGTGCGATCCCCCACTCGAACAACAGCGCAAGGACCAATGCCTGGACGGGCTGGGCGAGATTCACCAAGCGCCAGCGGGTGTCACCGGTGACTCGCATGACGCCGTAGCCCAGATCGTCATCGACCCCCACCACGTTGGTGAAGCGGTGGTGGTTGACGTTGTGGGCGCGACGCCAGTGCCCGGACACGGCCACCATGTCCCACTCCCAGGTAGTGGAATGGATCTCGGGGTCGTTCATCCAGTCCCATTGACCGTGGCAGACGTTGTGCCCGATCTCCATGTTCTCGATGACCTTCGCCAGCGCGAGGGACGCTGTCCCCAGCGCCCAGCCGCGCCGCGACCGGCTCGCCGCGATCAGGACTCGTGCGGCGATCTCGAGGGCGCGTTGCGCGGCGATGGTCCGCCGGATGTATGCGGCGTCGGCCTCCCCGAGGGAGCGCCCCACACCGCGTTGTAGGTCTTCGAACTCCGTCTGGAGTCGTTCGATATCCTCCGGCGTGAGGTGCGCGAGTTCTGCGATGTCGGCGATCGCCATGTCAGTTGGACGGCTTCTGTTGATGGATGAGCGGGGGTCCTTCGGTGCAGACCGAGGTGCAGTCGCCACCGCGACTCCGCTCGACCCGATTGGGGGAGTACATGATTGCCTTCAATCGGCGGCGATGATCCACCGAAACTATCGGCCGGGAACAGACTGCTGGCTATAATGCCGCTGCCACAAGGTTTTCCTGGTGCCTCCGAGCCTACCGTCGAGGGTAGCTCCCGGCAATGCGGGTGACTGAGCCCATAGCGAGGGGCCCATAGCGAGGGGCCCATAGCGAGGGCGCATTGCCGGCGCCGACGGCGAGGTTCCGTAGCGAGCCCCATGGTTCGAAGGCGCAGTCGCCCCTCGAACAGCCCCCAGCGCGTGTCGTGAGCACATCGAACGAGATGTCGGCGGAAGTCCTGCCGAGGCTACGAGTCCGCGGTAATTTAACCCTCATGAACGTTCGCTGCGTGAGCGGTGCGGTCGCCGCCGCAACCGTCCTGCTCGCCGCCCAGATCGTCCCCGCCGCGTTCGGCTCGGCGCTGGTCGGCTCCGCCGCAGCTGCGTCCTCCTGCCCGGACTACACGGTTCTGGGTGTGGCCGGATCGGGCGAGGGCGACGAGGACGGCGGACTGGGTGCGACGGTGTCGCGGGTGGCGAACGGCTTCGCGGCGCGAGCGCGGGCGGACGGGCATTCCGCGACGGTCCGCGCCGTGCGATACCCCGCACTGCCCATGCCCACCGATCTCGACGGGCTGGGGCCGTTCCTCGCCAGCATCAACACCGGCGCCGCCGATACGGAGGGCGACTTCAACTCGGTCGTCGCCGAATGTCCGTCGACCAAATTCGTTCTGGTCGGATTCTCGCAGGGCGCCGCGGCTGTTCATCGCGCACTGCAGAGTCTCGGGGACCGCCGCCAGATCGCGGCAGCCGCCCTGGTGGCGGATCCGGACCGGTTGCCGGGCGACACGACCGTGAACATCGGCACCGGCATCGGCGGGCAGGGCATGGCGCGTGCCGCCGTTGTGGCGGGGGCCGTGCCGGGTGCGCTGCCGCCTCGGCTCGGTGCCCGGACCGTCAGCGTGTGCACCAACGGGGACCCGGTGTGCCAGTGGACCGGCAACCTCGGGGCCATCGTCCCGAACTCGCACGATTCGTATACGCCGGGCCCCATCCTGGCGCGGCTGGACCCGCTCGCCGGGCTGTGACGGCCGTCAGCTCAACCGGGCCAACAGATTCGGCAACGCCGCACGGGCGTCGGTGGCGCGGCGCTCCTCGGCGCCGTCCAGTCGGCCCAGTGCGAAGGCCGTAGCGGAGTCGACCGATCCCAGATCGATCGCGGCCACCGCATCGCGGGCGATCATCGCGTCCTGGAACTCACCGAGCTGCTGCTGCACCGCCGCCAGTGCGGCGACCTGGTGGCGAATCATCTTCCCCGACACGGGCTCTGCGACACCCGCCGCGTATCGCAAGCGCTTGGCCTGCTTCCGGATCGCGTGCACATCGTCGTCGTTGGTGCCGGCTGCTGCCAGCAACACTGCCGCGTCTCGGCCGAACGCGCGGATCCGCTTGTGTACCAACGGCGCCAGCGACGACGTGGCCGGTCGCTCGGCTCGTTTCGCCAGCGGCGGGTCGCTGATCGCGGCGTCCACGGCGTCGAGCAGCGTGAAATACCGGTCCGAACCCAGATACGCGTCGACCCGCGCCCATGACGTTCTCTCCCGCTCGCGTTGCGCGGTGGCGAGCAGTGCGGCTGCCGGGGCTGCGTCGGGGCTCGCGCCAGCCAACGCGGTGAACCGCGCCGCGAGCACCTCCGCGTCGCGTACCCCACCGAGAACCGAGGCCAGCGAACGCAGTTCGGCCGACAGCGCGGCGGGGGCGGGGCCCGTGAAGAATGCGGAGTACTCGGTGAGCACGCTCCGAAGCTGTCGAGTCGCGACCCGCATCTGGTGCACCGCATCGTCGGCGCGCTCGCGCACCAGTGGGTCGTGTGCGGCCAACCGATCGCGGAACCGGGCGAGGGCCACCACCAGCAGCCGTCCCGCGGAGGCCTTGGCAGGGCGGTCGGGTAGCGTCGGCGCGGGCGGCTCCGGTGCCGAGTCGATCGCCCGGGCCAGTTTGGATGCGCTGAGCGCGGCCCGCGCTCCCGCGGCCCGCAGCGTCCGGTCCACCGCGACGGCGGCAGCGTGTCCGGCGGTGGTGTCGGGAATCTCGAATTCCCATTCGCGCCAGGACTTCTCGACTCCACCGTCCAGGAGCGACACGGTGTGCACGTGGTCGTCGGCGAGTTCGCCGAGCAGCTCGTCGTCGGCGCCCCACGCGTATGTGGTGTACCGGTCGTTCTCGATGATGGCGACTGGCAGGAGCGGGCGAAGTCGGGTGTAGACCAGCACCCGCCGGGCCAGCGTCCCGGGCACACCGTCACTCGTGAGCGCTGCCGAATCGGCCGGGTCCGTCGCGTCGTCGGGGAACAACGGCACTGTCACCTCACGCCGGTCGGCGCCGTCGGGCAGTTTCAGGGTCCAGCCGTCGTCCTTGCCGCCGACCCTGCGCCGCAACGTGATCCGGTGCCGCGCCAGATCGAGTGCCGCGGTGTCGTAGTACGTAGCCGCGAGGTGGAAGACCCGGTCGGTGGAGGTCCGCAGCACGCCCTCGACGGCGGCCAGGTCGGGTACGGTCGCTGCCTCGTCGACCTCGTACTTGGTCTCGATCTCCCGATGATCACTCATGTCCGATGCTTCCTCAGGTGGTCCGGAACCGGTCGGTGGCTTCGATCAGCCGCGACCGGATACCCGGCTCGAAGGACGCGTGCCCCGCGTCGGGGACGATCTGCAGATCGGCATCCGGCCACGCCCGGTGCAGGTCCCAGGCGCTGCGCGCCGGACACACCACGTCGTATCGCCCCTGCACGATCACCCCTGGGATGTGCGCCATCCGGCCGATGTCGCGCAGCAGTTGCCCCTCGTCGAGGAAGCCGTGATGGACGAAGTAGTGGTTCTCGATCAGAGCGAACGCCAAGGCGAACCGCGGATCGTCGGCGCCCGCCGACTTCTGTGGTGTGTTCACCAGGTAGCTGGTGCTCTTCTCCCACGTGGTCCAGGCGATCGCTGCGGCCGTGGCCACGTCTGGATCGGGGGAGTGCAGCAGTCGGTGGTAGGCGGCCACCTTGTCTGCGCCGACGGTGCGGTCCGCGGGAGCGAGCGGAGCGAGGTAGTTCTCCCACTCGTCGGGATAGATGTGCGAGGTGCCGTCGTTGTAGTACCAGTCGATCTCACTGCGGCGCAGTAGGAAGATCCCGCGCAGCACCAGCTCCGTGACTCGCTCGGGGTGCGCCTGCGCATAGGCCAGCGACAGCGTCGACCCCCACGATCCGCCGAACACCAGCCAGCGGTCGATTCCGAGGTGCTCGCGGATCCGCTCCATGTCCGCGATCAGATGCGCGGTGGTATTGCAGGCCAGGACGTCGTCGACGGTACCCGCGACCACGGCGTCGGCCAGGTGCGGGATCGACTTCCCGCACCCGCGTTGGTCGAACACGACGATGCGGTACGCCTCGGGGTCGAAGAACCGGCGTACCTCGGGCGAGGTGCCACCGCCCGGGCCGCCGTGGACGAATACCGCGGGCTTTCCCTCGGGATTGCCGCTGCACTCCACGTGCACCAACTGCCCGTCGCCGACGTCGACCAGTTCGTCCGAATAGGGGTCGATCGCTGGGTAGAACTCACGCGTCACGACAGGACTCCAGCATCAGAAGGTGTGCTCCGGCCCGGGGAATTCGCCGGAGGCCACCTCGGCGACGTACTGCGCGGCGGCGCGCTCGAGCTGGTCGCCGACGTCGGCGTAGCGCTTGACGAATCGCGCGACCCGTCCGCGCGACAGTCCGGCCATGTCCTGCCACACCAATACCTGGCCGTCGCAGTCGGCGCCCGCGCCGATGCCGATGGTGGGGGCGTGGCTGTGCTCGGTGATCTGCTTCGCGACGGCGGCGGGGACCATCTCGAGCACCGTCGCGAACGCGCCGGCGGAGTCGACGGCTTTGGCGTCGGCCCGGATCCGCTCGGCGTCCTGGTCACCGCGACCCTGTACTCGGTTGCCGCCGAGGGTGTTCACCGACTGCGGAGTGAAGCCGATGTGTGCCATCACCGGAATACCGCGGGCGGTGAGGAATTCGATCGTGGGGGCCATATGCACCCCGCCCTCGAGCTTCACCGCCTCGGCGCCGGCCTTCATCATCACGGTCGCGGCATCGAAGGCCTGCTGCGGCGACTTCTCGTACGAGCCGAACGGC
>CAJCHX010000556.1 GCA_903970215.1 Acidobacteriaceae bacterium | reverse complement strand
CTCGTGCGGGCCGGTGCCCGCTTCGACAAGGGCGTCCTCGTCGAACGCTCCGACGAACACGAACCCGACGAATCAGGAGGTGACGCGCACGCCGCATGACACGCCCATCCACAGGTCTTGACTATTCCTCACACCTTCCGCGGGCTCGGGTAGTCGACTACTCAAGTCGCAGCCCCTACCGGTGCCTACATTCAATGCGTCTCACACAACCGAGACTCGCCGGCGGGTCGGTCGCGGTGCATATCTCCCCGACCCCCCACGCGACAAGAACACCCCAACAGCGAAGGAAGAGTGAACATGACGAACCGAGCGCTCCAAGCTCTCAGTGCCACCGAGGCATACGTCCTCGGCGACAACGGCAACCTCTGGTTCGAACACGCCGGAACGGACGGGCTGTGGGGCGCGGTGCCGCCGCCCCGTCAACAGGTCGACGGCAGCGTCGCTGCGTTCCAAGCACTCAACGCGACCCAGGCGTACGTCCTCGGCAAGGATGGCGATCTCTGGTTCGAGTACGCCGGAGAGAACGGCGAGTGGGGTGCGGTACCCCCGCCCCGCCAACAGGTCGACGGCAACGTAGCCGCCTTCCAAGCACTCTCCACCACAGAGGCCTACGTCCTCGGCAAGGACGGGAACCTGTGGTTCGAACACGCTGATCCCAACGGCGTCTGGGAGTTGGTGCCACCGCCCCGCCAACACGTCGACGGCAACGTCGCCGCCTTCCAAGCCCTGTCCGTCACCGAGGCCTACGTGCTCGGGAAGAACGGCGACCTCTGGCTGGAACACGCAGGAGCGAACGGCCTGTGGGGCCAGGTTCCACCGCCGCGCCAACAGGTCGACGGCAACGTCGCCTCGTTCCAGGCGCTCAGCGCGACCGAGGCGTACGTCCTCGGCGACAACGGCAACCTCTGGTTCGAACACGCCGGAACGGACGGGCTGTGGGGCGCGGTGCCGCCGCCCCGCCAACAGGTCGACGGCAACGTAGCCGCCTTCCAAGCACTCTCCACCACAGAGGCGTACGTCCTCGGGAAGAATGGGGACCTCTGGTTCGAGCACGTCGCATGGAACGGGGTGTGGGGCGAGATCCCTCCGCCCCGCCAACAGGTCGACGGCAGCGTCGCCTAGCACCTAGCACCTAGCCCCTACGTCGACCATGGGTTGCCGGGGTGACGTCATCGGACCCGACGGGCCTGACGCGGATACACCCCGGAACCCGACGTGCAATGGAGCTTCCACCAGACTCGGCCCTCAACCTTTCGCACCCCGGTGCATCATCATGCGCATGAACCTCGACCGCGCCCTCATCACCGTGCGGAACCTCCTCGCGCACAACGCCACTAGCATCCCGGCTTGCCCCTGGTCCATGGCGGATCACGCCGCGCTGATCGCGATCGCGGTGCCAGTTCACCGGCCCAATGGCCGCATCTTGCAGGTAACCGGGAACGCGGACCGCGGCCGCGTGACCGTCACCGTCCGGGCCGAACGCGCTACCCACCCGGCTTGCGGCGGGCGTTGCACGACGTCCGCCTCATCGCAAGCTGCCCAGCATGCCGCCCGGCATGAAGTCGGCCAGACGTGCGGCGCGGCCCGGAAGTCCTGCACATCGTCGCCATGCAGCGCTAGACCGTCGCTGCTGTTGTTCTAGATCAATGATCCCGACGAAGTAGCTCTACCGCTCGTACCGCACCTGATCTCACCGCCTCGCTGCACGCACCCCACCAGGTCGGCGTGGCCGGGCCACGATACGTGGTCCGATCACAGTCTGCACCGGCGTTCCCAACCCTCGTGATGGACGGCCCCAATACCCGACCGGCGTGATCACGCACGGCCCCAGACAGTCGGGTAGCGCAACTACTCCACGAGCGCCGGCCAGCCGGCGTTAGCGTCGTCTGACGCTAGAACGCCCAATTCCCGTCGAACGATGGAGCAATCATGAGAGCGAAGAAGAGCTTCCAATTATTCGTCGCCGTCGCCGTCGCCGTCGCCGTCGCCGTCGCCGGGGTCGGGTCGCTGGCCACATCTTTCGGAGCAGGCGTTGCGAACGCTGGACCGCCACCGCGACTGATCTGTCCGGCGCCCTACTACTACGAGTACGACGATGTCACGATCACACTGGTGAACTTCCCTAGCGCGGGCGCGGGCCACATCGTGATCACGTCGGGAGCGTCCTCGCTCGGGACGGTTTTCGGCAACGGAACGCTGACGATCGTGCTCCCGGGCACGCCTGGCACGATCACGATCACCGCGACGGAATACAGCCAAGGCGGGCCGCCGAACTACCAGCAAATAGCGATAGCCTCTGCGTCCTGCTCGACGGTTGTGCACGCGACAGGGGCTGGCGGCCCATACCGTAATCGCCCCGTGTGGCCGCTCCGCTATCAGCCAACATCACCGCGCTAGTGGTCACGCCCGTAAGTTCGTCGGGGGTTCAGGTCCAGGCGGTTGGGTCGTTGAGGTAGAGCCCGCATGCGGTGTCGAGGGCGTCTTCTGCGCTGCCGATAGGTGAGCCGGTGGGCAGGAACGAGTCGGCGTAGTCGGCGTGGCCGGCGCGGTAGATGGCGAATCCCCAGTCGTGGGCGGAGCCGGTGTAGCGCAGCCGGCACAGTCGGATGGTCTCGCCGTGGTCGGTGACGCCGTTGACGTAGGCGAACCCGCCGCGGTGCCGTAGTCGGATCGTCGCCAGGTCAGGCCAGCGTTCTCGCGCTCGGGCGGCCAGCCGGTGCTGTAATGAGGCCTGCTCGGCACGTCCTGACATCGCCAACGTGTGCGCGAGAATCAGGTGAGCCTCCAGACCGGCCCCCGTGGCGACGGCTACCTCTGCGAACCGACTGGCCAACTCGATGTCGAGACGCGCGTACGCGCCCCGCGCGGCTCGGATGAACACGTCGGCGTCGGGTGCCAGATCCGAATCTAGCCACAACCGCCCCAACCGGATCGGATCAGGGGCGCCGGCCTGGCCCTCGCCCGACTGGGCGGCGGAGGCGATCCGGCCGCGCAGGCGGGCCAACCGGACCCGGCCGGATCGTGCCGACCGCACCTCGGCGAACAGCGGGTGCCCGACCCGGACCAACTCACCGTGCGGTGTGGGCGAGATCGTGATCAAGCCGCGGTGTTCGCATGCCTCGACAGCTTCGCGATCCGTCATGCGCCTGAGGTAGTCCAGTTCGAGCGGTTCGGCGACAGAAACCAGGTCGATGACGTCGCCGACCGCGTCCGGGACGCCACCGATCTGGGCGTCGACCAAGTCGATGAGCGACTCCGACATCGCCATCGCTCCGGTCCACTCCCACCCATGCCGCCCCGGGGTCAACCGGTGCGCGTCGAGTTCCTGCGTCAGGATTCGACGCAGGAAGAGGGCGTTACCCAAGGTCAGATGCCATAGCCGGTCCGCACAGGCGACACCGACTCGGCCGCCGAGGACACGTGCCAGCAGCGCATCGAACGCCGGGCGGGACAGCGGCTGCAGATCCAGGCGATGCAGATGCCCGTCCTTCCACAATGCTGTCACCGTCTCCGGTGCACTCTCGCCGCTGCGCAGGGTCGCGATCACCACCGCCGCCCGGCGCAGCACCAGCTGGTGCAGCACGAACGCCGACAGGTCGTCGAGCAGGTGCACATCGTCGACCGCCACCAGCACCGG
>CAJCHX010000555.1 GCA_903970215.1 Acidobacteriaceae bacterium | reverse complement strand
CGTCGCACCCGCCGGCGCTCGCGGGCCAGCCGCCGCAGGTGACGGCGCTGCGCCTCCCGGACGATCACGCGCTCGTGCGCGGTGAAGAACGCGAGCTCGAGGCCGGGCGCACGATCGGGGGGCTCATTCCACGGCTGGTCGGTCTCACGTGGGTCGGCACGATCGTGCTCGGTCACAGGTTCTCCTCCCGCCAGCGGTCGTACTCGGTGCCGAGCTCGACGCCGAGGCGGCGCAGCGCCCGCGAGACGCGGGTGCGGGCATTCTGCTCCGAGGTCCCGCTGCGCGCCGCCACCTCCTCGTAGGAGAGCTCGCAGATCACGTGCATGCGCACGGCTTCGCGCTGAGCCTGCGGCAGTTCGTCGAGTCGGCGCTTGACGGTGGTGCGCAGTTGATCGCGCGCCGCCGCGTCCTCGATGCGCTCGATGTCCTCGTCGGTGAGCGCGAGCCGGCGGCGTCCCAACCGGGCCCAGGTGCGCCGTTCGCGCTCACTGCCACGCTCGTGCTCGCCGGCGACGCGGCGGGCGATTCCCCACAGCCACAGCTCCGCATCGCGGCCGAGCTCGCCGCGGTAGCCATCGATCGCGGCCAGCGCCCGGCTCCAGGTCTCCTGCAGCAGCTCGGCCGCAACTTCGGCATCGCCGGACAGCCGGTAGAACCACAACAGCATCGGTGCCCGCAGCCGGCGGTGAAGCTGCTCGACGTCGCGTCCCGACAGACCCAACTGCCGAGGCGAGGGCCGGTCCGGGGGCCGTGGGTACGGGCGGCGTGATGGGTTAATGGCGGTTGACACTCGGCCGGAAGCGGACCGCACCCCGAGGTGCTTGGCCCGCGCCGCCTCGGCATGACGGGTGGCGGCACTATAACCGTCAGCAGAGGCGGTGTTGACATCGACTGCGCGCGATTACGCGCTCCGATCGGTGCGTTGCGAACTGTCGCATTTTGTGACAGTGGGAATGTGTGGCATGACGTTTCCATCCTGTTCACACCTGACGCACTCTGAGTGGCGATCCTGTCACGGCCCGGTGCGTCTCTTTCCGATCGCGCACGGCCCGAAAGGTTGGTCGATGAGCAATCCCCGTCTTCAGTCCGCGGCGCGCAAGCGCCACTCGCCGGCCGGCGACCGCATCCGCCAGCTCGGCGCGATGCTGGCTGCCATCGGCCGCGCGATCCTGCGCGACACGATGTCGACGGTGCTGACGATCGTGTCGATCGCGCTGATCGTCCTGTACTTCACGCTGCTCGGGTCGCTCAGCCCGGGCGGCCACGGCCAGAAGATCGCGCTCAGCGAGGTCACCTCGCTGGCCAAGAGCCAGCGAATCCGCTCCGCCCAGCTGCTGGACCACGATCACCAGGTCGTGATCCTGACCAACACCGGCGCTCAGATGTACGCCGACTATCCCTCCTCTGACGCCGGCACCGAGGATCTCGTCGACTCGTTGCAGAGCGGTGGCTCGGTCGTCTCGGTCGACCCGCAGGCGGGCAAGGGCTCCAGGCAGATCGTCGTTCAGTTCCTGCTGCCGATCATGCTGCTGGTCGCGCTGTTCGCGCTGCTGATGCGCCAGGGGCGCGACAGCAGCGGCGGGATCGCGGCCTTCTCCTCGTTTCGCGGCAAGGGCAGGAGGAAGAAGAAGGGGGCCGCGGAGATCAACTTCAACTCGGTCGCGGGGGCCGGCGAGGCGCTCGCCGAGCTGCGGGAGATACGGGACTTCCTCGCCGACCCGAGCAAGTACCTGGATGCAGGCGCGGCGGCGCCCAAGGGGGTGCTGCTCGTCGGCCCTCCGGGAACGGGCAAGACGCTGCTGGCCCGCGCCACCGCGGGCGAGGCGGACGCCGCGTTCTTCTCGGCGTCGGGTGCGGAGTTCGTGGAGTCACTGGTCGGCGTCGGCGCCGCGCGGATCCGGGACCTGTTCGCCCAGGCGCGCCGGATGGCGCCGGCGATCGTCTTCATCGACGAGCTCGACGCCGCCGGGCGCAAGCGCGGCGCCGGTGTCGGACAGGGCAACGACGAGCGGGAGCAGACGCTCAACCAGCTGCTGGTCGAGATGGACGGCTTCGGTGGTGACGCCGGCGTCGTGGTGATGGCCGCCACCAACCGCCCGGACATCCTCGACCCGGCCCTGCTGCGCCCGGGCCGCTTCGATCGCCAGGTCGTCGTCGACGTTCCCGACGTCCACGGTCGCTTCGAGATCCTGGAGCTGCACGGCCAGGGTCGCCGCTTCGCCCCCGACGTCGATCTGATGCAGATCGCACGGCTGTGCCCGGGGTTCTCGGGCGCGGAGATCGCCAACGTGGTCAACGAAGGGGCGCTGCTGACCGTCCGCGAGGGGCGCACCGAGATCGATCAGAAGACGCTCGAAGAGGCGATCGACCGCGTCATCGCCGGTCCGGCCAAGCGCCACGTACTCTCCGAGCACGAGCAGGAGACGATCGCGGTCCACGAGGCCGGTCACGCCGTCGTGACCCGCGCGACCGGTCAGGTGATCAGCGCCCAGAAGCTGTCGATCGTCGCCCGCGGGCGTCAGCTCGGCACCGCCGCGCACATGCTGACCGACCGCGACGCGGTGTTCCACACGCGCTCGGACCTCGAGCGCCATCTGGTCGCCATCCTGGCCGGGACGGCCAGCGAACTGATCGCCTTCGGCGAGGAGTCGACGGGCGCCTCCGACGACCTCCACGCCGCCACCAAGCTGGCACGGCTGATGGTCACCAGCTACGGCATGAGCCGGCGGCTGGGACACATCACCGTCGGCGAG
>CAJCHX010000554.1 GCA_903970215.1 Acidobacteriaceae bacterium | reverse complement strand
CGGTCTCGGCCGCCCCCGGCACCGTCGCCCCCGCCCCCGTGCTCGCCGAACCCGGCGTCGGCCCGGGCGCAGCGCCGGCAGGTGCGACGCCGGGCCAGGTGACCGCACCGGTCGGCTGACCCGGACGACCTTCGGTCGAGCTAGGTCACATGAGCTGCGCACCGGCCCCCGGACGCACCGACCTGACCTCCGGCGCGCGGTGGCCGGCGGCCTCCACGACCCCCGGGAGTTCCGCTGCGATCCGATCGGCTGCCCCGGCAGGTGCCAATGCGATCACCGAACCCCCGAAGCCTCCCCCGGTCATGCGTGCCCCGTAGGCGCCCAGGTCACGTGCGGTCTGCGCGATCAGGTCGATGAGCTCGGTAGTGATCTCGAAGTCGTCGCGCATCGACGCGTGCGAGGCGTTCATCAGCCGTCCGACGCCCTCGAAGTTCCTCTCTCGCAGCCCTTCCGCGGCGGCCAGAACCCGCGCGTCCTCAGTGAGGACATGTCGCGCACGGCGCGCGGCGATGCCGTCGCCGAGCCGTCGCCAGGCCCCGACATCGGCGTCGCGGAGTGACGGCACGCCCAGTTCTGCCGCTGCCGCCGCACAGGACGCCCGGCGCGCGGCGTACTCCCCCGCGGCGTGCCGATGCGGCGCGCGGGAGTCGATCACGAGCAGACTCACCGCATCGCCCATCCGCACCGGGACCTGCTGTACGGCAAGCGAGTCGAAGTCGATGAGCAGCGCCGTGTCCGGTGCGCCGTAGAGGCTCGCGAGTTGGTCGAGCAGACCGGTGGGAGCCCCGACGTACTCGTTCTCGGCACGCTGCGCGAGTCGCGCCAGGTGATGCCGATCGGGGTTCGATCCGGACGTGAGTACCAGCAGCACAGCGCATTCCAGCGCAGCCGACGACGACAGGCCGGCTCCGACGGGGACCTCGGAGCGGATCCGCAGCCGGCCCCCGCGCACCGGCACACCGGACGTGCGCAGTGCCCACACACAGCCGGCTACGTATCCGGCCCAGCCGGACACCGCCCCTCGCTCCGTGCCCACGGGGATCCGCGCCGCGCCGACGGCGGCGTCCGTAGTGGCGACGATCTCTGCGCCGTCGTCGGGTACGTATTCGACGACGGTGCCCACCTGCGGCGCGATCGGGAGCGCGAAACCCCGGTTGTAATCGGTGTGTTCGCCGATCAGGTTGACCCGGCCCGGAGCGTAGGCGAGCACGGGCCGGGCGCACGTGGAGCCGGTCATGCCATCACCGCACGCAAGTCGCGGGCGACGTCCTCGGGCAGCTGGTCGGTGACGAAGGCATCCCGCCCCGACTCCGACCCCGCGAGGTACTTGAGTTTGTCGGCGCTACGCCGGATGGAGAACAACTCGGCATGCAGGTACCCCTCCTGTTCGCCGTCCACGGATCCGTCTGTGCCCGAACGGTACTGGTGCCATGAGGCGATGTACGGTAGCGGCGAGCCGTAGAGCGCGTCGTAGCCGCGCAGCACCCTCAGGTACACGGACGCGAGATCGTCCGCCTCGCGGTCCGTGAGTTCGGTGAGGTTGTGGACGTGCCGATTGGGGTAGACGTGCACCTCGGCCGGCCAGCGGGCTGCGAACGGTACGAAGGCCGTCGCATGCTCCGTCCGCGCCACGATCCGCTCGCCGGATCGCAGCTCGTGGGCCACGATATCCTCGAAGAGACTGCCGCCCTTGCTGTTCCGATGTTCTGCGGCGCGAGCGAGCATGGTGGCGGTGCGGCGCGTTCGACGCGGGTAGCCGTAGATCTGGCCGTGCGGATGTGCCAGAGTCACACCGATCTCTTCGCCCCGGTTCTCGAAGCAGTACACCTCCGCGATCCCGTCGCGGGCCAGAAGGTCGGCGGTGCGCTGGGCCCACACGTCGAGCACCAGCCGCGCGCGTGTCGGGGTCAACGCCCCGAACGAGCCGTCGTGGTCGCTGGTGAAGCACACCACCTCGCAGCGCCCGTATCCCATTGCCTCCGTCTCGAACCCGGGCACCTGCGGCAGGCCGAAGCCCGATCCGACGCGGGCGGTGGACAGCGCGGGGAACCGGTTCTCGATCACCGCGACCTCGTAGTCGGCGGCGGGGATCTCGCTCGAGCGGCCATCGGGGTCTGGGCACAGCGGGCACATCTCCCGCGGCGGGTGGTAGGTCCGCTGCTGCCGGGCCGGCGCCACGATCACCCAATCCCCGATCTGCCGGTCGAAGCGCAGCCGGGTGGGACTGTCCGCGGCTCGATGCGGCAGGTCACGGTAGTCCACGCCCGGCACCGTCGGCACCCCGGACGAGAAGAACAGGATCTCCCGGCCATCCGCCAGATTCGCCCGTACCGGTTGCGGCACAGTCCTGTTCACGCGTCACATCTCCCTTCTCGGTGGTGACACCGCGACATCCCGACCCCCCGCTACGGTCGCCAGGGTCGTGCCATCCTCGATCAGGGTGCGCGCAGCGGCAGCGAGAGCCGCCTTCTCCGCCGGCTGCCGATCGGCATTCTGCACCGGCAGGAACTCGGCGCCGCGCGCACCGGGCGTGGCGCCGACGAGGTCGCGCCGGATGGTCATCTCGACGAGGCGCGGAGCGGGCCGGTCCACACCGTGCCCCTCCGGCCGTGGAACCCGATGCGATAGATCCGGTCGTCGGGCGCCGACCAGGTGACCGTCGCGCGGAATCGCAACCCGCGGCGACGCCACCGGATCGTCGTTCCGGGCGAGTCGTCGTCCGCGACCAGGGTCCACCCGTCCGAATCGCGGCGCTCGACGGCCACATAGCTCGGCGGGATGTAGCCGTTGGGGTGACTGGTCGCGACGTCGACCGCTATCTCGGAGCCCACGATCCGCGTGGCGAGTACCGCGGGCTCGGCCGGCACCGCAAGCCACGGCGATCCCACCGGCGACGGCGGCAGCGATGCCCGTCGCGGCGGACGGGCGGCCGTCTCCACGGGCGCCCGACCGCTGCGCATCGACTGCGCCAGTGTGGTGACCGCCTCGATGAACGCCGCCAGCTCGTTGCGGCCGTACAAGGTACTCGCGCCCTCGTAGCGCTGCAGGTCGTACTCCTCCGGCGTCGTCAGATAATGGGCGTAGCCGTTCGCGTAGCCCTGAATGAGCACCGCATCCGCGGACACCCCGAGGGTGCGCGCAACCGCCGTCCGCAGC
>CAJCHX010000553.1 GCA_903970215.1 Acidobacteriaceae bacterium | reverse complement strand
ACCGCGGGACAGCGGGTCCAGGTGATTCGCAAGACCGCGGGAGGTGGGTCGCTCGAGTTCGGCACCGCCGTGATCGCGGCGGAGGACCAGACCATCGCCGGCCTGCTGGGAGCCTCTCCGGGCGCCTCCACCGCGGTCCCCGCGATGCTCGACGTGCTCGGCAAGTGCTTCCCCAAACACATGCACGCATGGAGGCCGCTCCTCACCGAGATGATCCCGTCCTACGGGACCACGCTCAACGACAACAAGGCCCTGTTCTCGCAGGTCTGGGACTGGACCGGCCGCACTTTGCACCTGCGGCCGGGGAGCGCGCCCGCCGAGGTCGCGGATACCGCCGGGACGTCGACTCGGGCGTGAGCACCCGTTATCCGTTCTCGGCGCTGGTCGGTCACGACGAGCTACGGCTGGCGCTGACGCTGTGCGCGGTCGCGCCCGCGATCGGCGGCGTGTTGGTCCGCGGCGAGAAGGGCACCGCGAAATCGACCGCGGTGCGCGCCCTGGCACCGCTGCTTCCGCCCCGTCCCGGCGGAGGTGAGGCACGCCTCGTCGAACTACCGATCGGGGCGACAGAGGATCGCGTGATCGGCTCGCTCGACCTGCACCAAGTGCTCGGCGAGGGCCGGGTCGCGTTCACGCCCGGCGTTCTCTCCGACGCCGACGGCGGGATCCTGTACGTCGACGAGGTCAATCTGCTCTCCGATCACCTGGTGGACGTGTTGCTCGACGCCTCCGCGATGGGTCGGGTGAATGTGGAGCGCGACGGCGTCTCGCGCAGCTACCAGGCTCGGTTCGTGCTGGTCGGCACCATGAATCCGGAGGAGGGCGAGCTGCGGCCGCAGCTGCTCGATCGGTTCGGCCTCACGGTCGACGTGCGCGCATCGAGGGACGTGGACGTCCGCGTCGAGGTGATGCGTCGGCGGTTGGCCTTCGAGGCCGACCCCGAGGGGTTCGCCGCCCGGTACGCCCCAGCCGACGCGCGGCTCGCCGAGAACGTCGCCGCCGCACGCGAACGGCTGCCGCGCGTCTCGCTCCCGGACGCGGAGTTGCGCCGGATCGCCGCCGTCTGTGCGGCGTTCGACGTCGACGGCATGCGCGCCGACCTCGTGATCGCCCGGACCGCCGCCGCCCACGCCGCGTGGCGCGGAGCGGACACCGTCGGCGAGGACGACGTCCGGATCGCGGCCGCGCTCGCGCTGCCGCACCGCCGGCGCCGCGATCCGTTCGACGAGCCTGGTCTGGACTCGCAGGATCTCGACGACGCGCTCGACGCCGCCCGCGACGCGGAGGGCCCGGACGATCCCGACGACGACGGTGGCGGGCCCGAGTCTCCCGACACCCCGCCCTCGTCCGGCCCACCGAACGACGCCACTGATGCCGGGGACGGCACAGCCGCGGGTGACCCACCACCACCCGGCGCGCAGATCCCCAGCCGCGGACG
>CAJCHX010000552.1 GCA_903970215.1 Acidobacteriaceae bacterium | reverse complement strand
GTGGTCGGCGAACGCGCACAGCGGGTGGAATCCGAAGCCGCGTTTGAAATTCGGTGCCGCCGACTGTTTGTCCGAGTGTGCGGTCACCAGGGTCGCATCGAGGTCGATGATCAACGGCCGCTCGTCGCTGATGCCGTGGTCGGGGCTGAGGTCGCCGGCGAGGTTCCACGCCCGGGCGCGGGCCTGCGCGCGGGCGTCGGTGATCGCTGCCAGTGCGCGGGTCGGGTCGTCGGCCAGCCGGGTGACCAGGCGGGAGACGGTCGGGTCGGAGGCGACCGCACCGAACAGCCCGGGTTCGGCGCGCAGCTGGTTCAGATCCGCCAGGCAGTCCCCGCCCACAGCGATCGACACCGCCACATCGAGGAGGATCTTCCCCGGGTCGTGCACCGCCAGCCGCGGCCGCCACGGCGCCAGCGCGGTACTCAACGTGCTGGTCAGGCCGATCTTCTCCGCCGTCCGCACCAGGACCGTCGTGCCCGCGTGGGACACCAGAGCCGTTCCGGCCGTGTCGACAGCAGGGTTCGGGTACGGGGACGTAGACTTGCTCACCAAGAAGGTGCTCCTCAGTTGGGTGGAACAGCAGGTGTGGTAACCGCTATTCTCCCAGCTCAGGGCACCTTCTCTCATCGACGACACGGCCCGCCAACGAATTTCGATGAAAGGCTGAGGATAGCACCGCCCCGGCTTCCAGTTGATGTCGAGGCATAGTGTGTAGAACGCAGCGTTATCGCCGTGGACGTATTTCTGGTCGGAGTCGGCAGGGCAATGGTTTGGCATGTCGACGACCTGGGTGACCATGTACGGCGGCGCCAAGTCGCAGCTTCCGGCGGTGTAGCTCACTGTTCCGGCCCTCCTCAGCGTGCCGCACGTTCCTGGTGCCGGTGCGATGGCGAGGGTATCGGCGGCGACCCCGATGGCGGGGCGGTGCAGTGTCGACAGGTAACCGAACGAGCTAAGGGCGACGGTCGGTGAGGCCGCTGATGAGTCGGGTGAAGTCGGCTCGGCCGACTGCTGCGGCGTGGCAGTCGAACACCCTGCAATCATCGCGGGGAGAGCTGCGATCGAGGCGATGGCACCCCGCCGGCGTTCCCGTCGAAGGCGGCTAGTGATCATCTGGACGACTCCTCCAGGACTTGCGTGCTTCATCGATCTGACGGCTGTCGGCTGGCGGGTGTCGCACGGGATGCGCCATTGGACATCACCGTCCGGCGTTGTGGGGCACGACGACGGAGATCGCCTGATTCATAAGCTGATCCCCGCTGAGGCTGTCCACCTGGTCGATCAGAGCGCCCCTTGTCTGGTACCACAAAGGTATGTACTTCGACGTGGCCGCTGTTATTGGGGCTCGCTCTTTGAGCATGTCGGAGAGATGCGGCACCAACGGTAAGTCGACGGTGGGGATGACACCGAAGTAGAACGTGTCTCCTACGGCGACGGCAGCGGTGATAGTCAGCTGATCCCAGGGTAGAGACAGTGCGGTCGAGAAGTGTGGTTGATCTTTCGGAACCGCTCTCACGACGGGGGTCGATTGGTAGGTTCCGGTGGTAGCGGTCGTTGCTATGCGGTCCAGTGGTCCGAGTCGCCTCATCGCCCCAGCGAGTGTCATACCTCTGAGGTTCTCCACGAATACCTCGTCGGATGCGGCCTTCGCAGACGACAACGCCGCCTCGTCCGGTGCGCCCGCGATCGTCGAGCCGTTCGGAAGGTGGCCGAAGTGGCGATCAGTGGTTGAAGTCACCGAGACGCTCGTGTCTTCGCTCGAAGGCTCACATGCGGAAACGGATGTCAGAAGGACGACTGAGGCGAGTATGATCGATGTCGAGATCGTATATCTTTTGTGCATGGATGCGCAGCTCCTACCAAACCATTGAATACAGTGTGATCGGGCCCTCCGGCCCGACTACTATTACATCGACCGACGACACCACATCGACTTCGTGTGTTCTCAGGCCGGTCGTGACACCATCGATGGTTGTGCAGCTGTAGGTGAAGCCGAATTTGGATAGGTTCTGTACCATCTCAAGTGGGTAGTTCGACAGCTCGGTGAGAGGCGTATTCGGAAACAATTCCTTCGGAGTGATCGTGGCCGAACCGGTTTTCGTCGTCCCGACCCCCGACGTCGGAGCGACCACCTCGACACTACCGGATGTCTCGGCACTGCCGTTGGCCTTTAGGGGTCCCAGCTCGATTCCGGCACCACCGCTTATGGTGTTCGAATTGGTCGACGTTACCTTCTGACTATCATTCGTCGTATTGACCGAGAAGGTCAATGTCTGCGGAACCGCGCCGAGCTTTCCGGGCCCTGCCATAAGTGTGCCCTGCTTCTGCCCCTGATACACAGGACCGCTAGTGGTTCGACAGTTCGCTATCGGCGTTTTATTCAGGTTGTTGATGAACTCGTTCATCGCTTGGTTGGCGCAGTCGGTGCATACCGCTGGCGTGCCTGGATCCTGCGGGTGTAGGAAAGTGATTCTGCTGCGGCCGGGTCCGCCGCCGACCACAGTGGGGATCGCCTCGGCGTGCAGTTGGGCGAGTGCCTCCGAACATTTTCGACGCAGGTCGTTTTCCCAAGAGCGGTCAGTCGCGGGCGTTTGCGTTTGGTGTGCCGGCGATTGGGTCTCCTGCGTCTGCTGAGGCATGCTAGCGGTCGGTGTCGCCGGTCGCTGTGGTGGTTTGGTGACGGTCGGCTGGGTATCGACGATGGGGGTGCCGTTGCCGGTGCCTGGATCGTCGGGGGTTTGGGCTGCGGCGTTGGGGCCGGCGTGATTCCCGGAGTTGCCGGCGTCCGGGCCCTGGCCGGTGGGCAGGATGTCGGGGGTCTGGGCGCCAGTCGGACTGCCGCCTCGGCCCCCGGTTTCGCCCGGGTCGGGGGTCTGGGTGGGAAGGGTCATCGTCGGCCCGGGTTGCGGGCCGCAGGTCTGGGAACCGTCCGGACACGGCAGGGCGAACGCCGAGCCCGTCCCGGCTGGCGAGGTCAGCGCCAGTGTCGGCGCCACACATAAGACGGTCAGAATCGCTGTGCTCCGCACCAAGGTCGTGCCTGTGCGCCGTCGCAGGGATGTGTGTCTCATGATCTACGTTTCTCCTGCTCGCGTTCAGAGGAAGGCGGGTCGGCCATAGGTGGTGATGGAGTCGGTGTTTCGCGACGTGACGACGGTGATCGTGGCGTAGGAGCGCAGTTGCACCGGTCCCATGCAGGAGTCGACCTTGATGTGCACCTCACGGAATGTCTCCGCCGCGTAGGACTCCTGCATCTGTTTGGTTCCGTACGCGAGAGTGCTGATGGTGCCCGGCTGCAAGGTGCCGGACAGTTGTCCTGTCTCCGACAGCGTGTCCGACAGGTTGCCGGTGATGCTCCCGTTGGCGCCACCGGTCGCCGAACCACCGCCTTGGCCACCGGAGGAGCCGCCCTGGCCTTGTCCTGTCAGCGACCCGGTGACACCGACGGTCGGGGAGATGCCGGCGGTCGTTCCGTTGGAGAGCCCGCCCGTGAGGGTGATGCCTGATGAGACGTCTGTGTTGCAGCCCAGTTGGTATCCGGTGGTGATCTGAGCGGACTGCACCGGCACCTTGCCTTTGCCGGTGATCTGCCCGACCGCCTTCAGTGTGGTGAAGCCCTCTCGGGTCCACGGCGACTGCGCCAGGTTGGGGTAACTGTTCACCCTCTCGCGTGTCTTGAGGATGGAGATCACCCAGCCGTCGTCGGTGGTCACCTGTCGGCGGGTGTCGGGGAACGGGCCCTTGTCGCCCTTGGGGCCCGAGGTCGCTCCGGGGGTCGTCGTTCTGTCGCTGGTCTGGTGGACAGCTCCCGAGGGTCGGGGTGCCGCGGCCGCCAGGCTGCCCTGGCAGGCCAATCCGGCAGCCACCGTGACAGCAGCGCCGACGCGCAGACGTCGAGTGAACGGTCTCGTGGTCGAGGGGTGCCTCGCGTGTGATGTCCTCACG
>CAJCHX010000551.1 GCA_903970215.1 Acidobacteriaceae bacterium | reverse complement strand
CCCTCAGCGCCAGGGCGAACGGTGCCTGGGCACGACGTGCCCAGGCCGAGGATGGCTGCGCACCTACTCTCGGGGTCGTGGCGACCGACCGTTCTGCGCTGGGCGCGTTCCTGCGTTCTCGCTGCGACCGCCTCACCCCGGCGTAGGCCGGCATCGCAGCGTTCCCCGGACCGCGTCGGGTGCCGGGTCTGCGCAAGGAGGAGCTGGCGGTCCTCGCCGGGCTGAGCCCTGATCACTACGGCCGACTCGAGCAGGGCCGGCAGCACACCGTCACCGACGACGTGCTCGACGCGCAGCGCATCTGCTCAACCTCGCCGCGCCCACTGCGCGGCGGCGACGGATTGTGCCTGACCTACCGGCCCGGCCCGACCCCGGGATGTTCAGACTGATGGCCGTGCTCGATCACGTCCCGACGCTGCTGCTCGGGCGGCGATCGGAGGTCCTGGCCAGGAACGGCCTGCTGCGCGAGGCGCTCGGCTGGCCGGCGGAACCCGGAGCGTCGTTCGTCCGGTGGTTGTTCCTCGACCCCGCTGCCTGCGAGCGGATCACCAACTGGGCCGATTTCGCTGCGTCCGCCGTTGGGGCGCTGCGGTATGAGATCGGACGCCGACCGGACGACCGACACCTTGCCGCCCTGATTCATGAACTGCGCCACGGGGACCCGGATGGTGGAACGATCAACGGGTCACCTTCCGGACCTCGCTCACCAAACACGTTGCCCATCCCGTCGCTGGGCCGCTGATCTTTGGGATCGGGTCGGTCATTGGGCCGAACGACCCTGATCAACGTCTCGTCGTATACACCGTCGAGCCCGATTCACCCACCGCCCGGGTGCTGCCCCTGCTTGCCAACTGGGTGACGACACCGGCCGACACGCGGCCCTGATCCGCAGCCGCCATCGCATCGGCGGCCGTCCTGGAAGCGGACCCGCTGGGCATCCCCTGTGGCGACGCTCGGGGTCCGACCGGGGCCGTGTCGACTGTGTGGGCGCAGCCGGCTCCATGGCGATGACCTGATAGCCGATCCCCCGACGGTGATGAGGAAACGACTCGCAAGGGCAGTACGACGTCAGGGGAGGACGGCCACATCCCGGCGCCGTGCGGCGGAGGCGAGAGCAGCGTCGAAGGTCGCAAGCGAGGCCTGGTGGCGGACGGCGACGTCCAATACGCAGCAGTCGGGCAGTTTGAGGCCGGTGCTTGCCCGTAGTTCGGCCAGTCGCAACGGTTCGTCGGCGTCGTGCGGGGCTACATCGATTCCCGCTGCTCGGAGGTCATCCCGCATAGCCGCACCGCGGCCAACCCTGACGCCGCCCACCAGCACCTCTGCCATCGTGACGGTGTGGACGAGCGTCGAGCCCGGTGTCGCGTCGAGCAGGATGGCGGTCGCCGCCTCGTGATGGGAATCGCCAGAGCTGAGGTGAGCGATCAGGACACTGGCGTCCAATGCGATCACGCTGGCCAGTCCTTCCGCAGCTCGGCGAGGTAGTCGGGCCCAAACGCGTCCGGGTATGCGCCGCTGCTCGCAGTTACGGCGGCGCGGTGAACCTCGACGTCGCGCTCCTCGCGCTGCTCTAACGCTTCGCCACCGACGTCGACGAGTCGCAAAAGCAGTTTCGAGCGTGGCTCGCCCGGCCACCGTGCTGCGGCACGATCGATCGCACGGGCGACGGCTGGTGTCTCTGTCACCTGATGGCGGGGACGTGCGGTGGGCATACGGTGAGTGTACCACCGGACCTAGAGGTGGTACACCCCTGTTCGGCGTCGATCGAGTCCCCTGATGTGGTGCAGTTGACGGGTCCACCTATGGGTGGGTCACCGGCGTGAAGCTCGTCGTGTTCCTTGCCAGAACACACGAAGGAGACCACGCCGGTGACCCTCACCGATCATGACCTGTCCGACCTGCTCGCTGCTGTCACCGCCGGGCAGACGACCGACACTGTCCGTACCAGCGTCGCCTGGGTGCTCCAGCAGTTGATCGAGGCGGAGTTGACCGCCACGAATCGGCGCGGCGCCCTGCCCAGCACGCCGAGACCCGCACGGCGTTGCGAAACGGGCATCGCCCGAAACTGGTCACGACCCAGGCTGGTGACATCGAGTTGGAGATCGCGAAGCTGCGGACCGGGAGCTTCTTCCCGTCCATCCTCGAGCGGCGCCGCCGGATCGACCGGGCCCTGTACGCGGTGGTGATGGAAGCGTGGGTGCACGGGGTGTCCACCCGCAAGGTCGACGATCTGGTCAAGGCGCTCGGGGCGGGGGCGGGGATCTCGAAGTCGGAGGTGTCGCGGATCTGCGCCCAGCTCGACGTCGAGCTCG
>CAJCHX010000550.1 GCA_903970215.1 Acidobacteriaceae bacterium | reverse complement strand
GCATGGAGACGACGTCGACGAGGTCCGCGTCGATGAATCGCGCTGCGGTGTACCGGATCTGATCCGCAGTAGCCATCGCGGACGTGCAGTAGAAGCCGTAGCGAGCACGTACCCGCTCGGCCGCCTGGTCGAGCGCGGCCTCCGCCCGGCGGCGGAACTCGTCGACGGAGTAGGAGGCACCGGATACGAGGAAGTCGTGCATCACCAGGCTTGGTGAGTAGAAGTCGAGCACCGCGCCGTCGGGCCAGCGCACGGAGAACGTCATCTCAGGCATGGGCCGGATCCCGCCACGGGGCGTCGGCATCGGACTCGACCAGCGGGCCGTACACGTCCGGGCGGCGGTCGCGCAGGTGGAACATCCCGGCACGCATCGTGCGGAAGGTGCCGACGATGTCGACGTCGGCGACCGCGAGTCCGCTGCCGAGCAACGTGGTCGCGAGGACGTTCCCGCCCGGATCCACGATCTTCGAATTGCCCACGTAGCGTAGGGAACCGAACGTGCCGGACTGGTTGGACGCCACCCAGAACACCTGGTTGTCGAGCGCGCGGGCGGTGTCGAAGAGGTTGAACCTGTACGTCCAGCGGTCGTCCTGGAGGTTCTCGGCGGTCGCGGTGCGGGCCGCGGGCCAGGCGGAGAGGCTCGCGATGATCTCGGCCCCCCGCAACGCCATGACCCGGGCGGCCTCGGGAAAGGCCTTGTCGTAGCAGATCTGGAGCCCGACTCGGCCGATCGGAGTGTCGTAGACGCCGTAGTCGGCGCCGGCTGAGTACGACATGTTCTCCCCCAGGGGCTGATGCACCTTGCGGTAGTTGCCGTAGATTCGCCGGCCGTCGAGTATCGCGGCGGCGTTGTACCGGGTCTCGCCGTCGTCGGCGAGTTCACAGAACCCGATCGCGACCAGCATGTCGCCGGCGATCTGCTGGACCCGTGCGATCTCCGGGCCGTCGAGCCGGATGGCCGGCGGGAGAGACCGCGTCGTGTTCTTGACGGTGTCGCCGTGGTTGCCGAGCGACGACAAGTAGCCGCCGATCGCCGCCTCGGGGAAGACCAGGAAGTCGACGGCGCGTCGGCGAGCCTGCGCGACGTATGACGCTATGGTCTCGTAGTTCTGTTCGAGGTCGCGGGTGAAGTTGGCCGCGACCGATCCGATGGTGGTCATGTACGTACCTCGGGCATTCGGTCCGGTCAGAACAGGTAGGTGGAGTTGATGATCGCGCCCTTGCGCGCGTAGTGGATCAGGGCGTCCTGCACGTCGAGCGGGTGCGCCGGCACCACACCCTCGATCAGGTCCTCCTCGCGGCCCCCGTGCAGCGCGAGGCCGAACCGGCAGCAGAAGACGGTCCCGCCCTCGGCGATGAACGTGGCCAGCGCGTCGTTGATGTTCTGCTCACCCGGGAAGCCGGAGTCGCCGGTCTTCGGAAAGCCGCGCGTGGCAAGGCAATTCAGTGCTCCGGGCCCGTAGAAGTAGATGGCCGACTCGAACCCCTTGCGGAGCGCGCGGGTGGCCTGCAGGACGGCGACGAATGCGACGGACGACTCGTGGGCGATGCCGTGCACGAGAGTGAAGTAGCTCTCGCCGTTCTCGGCCTTGTAGTCGGGGAAGATCTTGGTGCCGCCGTAGATGTTGCTGCCCTTGGGTAGAGCCGGATGCGGGATCTCGGCGAGGGACTTGGCGATGTTCTCGGTGATGGTGGCGTCGAAGGTGGTCACGGGATGCTCCTGACGGGAGGGGGCGAGGTGGTGCGAGAGATGGGGGTCGGGCGACGTTGCCCTACGGTGGAATCGGGATCTGGATGATCCGGCGCTGATGTGGCTCCGATGGCCACACACAAGATTCCACTCCCCGGGTGTTGCGTAGTGGTTACCGATGGAATAAGCAATCGGCGAATCCACGTAACCTAGAGACGGTGCGCGACGGCGCCCCGAGCCCGTGCTGCCGGGCGTACGCTGGCGTTATGACCGTGTCGAAGTTCGTGATCATCGGGGCAGGGCTGGCCGGGGCGAAGACGGCGCAAGCGCTGCGGGACAAGGGATTCGATGGGCAGATCGTCGTGATCGGCGACGAGGTCGAGCGGCCGTATGAGCGGCCGCCGCTGTCGAAGGAGTACCTCACCGGCAAGGCCGAGCGGGACAGCGTGTTCGTGCACGACGCCGCCTGGTACGCCGAGCACGACGTGGATCTGCGCACCGACACGGTGGTCACCGGGATCGACCGGGTGTCGAAGACGGTCAGCGTCTCGGACGGTGATCCGGTCGCCTACGACAAACTGGTGCTCGCCACCGGTTCACGGTCGCGAGAGTTCCCCGGGGCCGGCCGCGACACGGGTGCCTATTACCTGCGTCGGCTCGAGGATTCGGACCGACTACGGGAGTTGTTCCGCGTGGCGCGGAAGATCGTGTTGGTAGGCGGGGGTTGGATCGGGCTCGAGGTGGCGGCCGCGGCGCGCGGCGCGGGAGTCGAGGTGGTGATCGTCGAACCCGAGGAGCTTCCGCTGATCCGCATCCTCGGTCGCCGGGTCGCGCAGGTGTTCGCGGACCTGCAGGTCCGGCACGGCGTGGAGCTGCGGACCGGAGTCAAGGTGGCTGCCGTGGAGGTCGACGCGGGCTCCGGGGCCCTGGTGCGACTCGAAGGCGGGGAGACGATCGCGGCCGACGCGGTCGTGATCGGCATCGGCGCGGTGCCGAACACCGAACTCGCCGAGGCTGCCGGGCTGAGCGTGAGCAACGGCGTCGAGGTGGACGCGGGCCTGCGCACGTCAGATCCCGACGTCTTCGCCGTGGGCGACATTGCGAACGCCGAGAACCCCGCGTTGGGCAGGCGGATCCGGGTGGAGCACTGGGCGAACGCGCTCAACCAGCCTGCTGTGGCCGCCGCGAACATGCTGGGGGGTGACGAGGTGTACCAGCGGTTGCCCTATTTCTATACGGACCAGTACGAGCTGGGAATGGAGTACGTCGGATACGCCGACGGTGACGCCGACGTGGTCACCCGGGGCGACCTGGCCAAACCTGAGTTCCTGGCGTTCTGGCTCGAGGACGGGAAGGTCGTGGCCGGGATGAATGTGAACATCTGGGACCAAGGCGACGCGATCAAGGCGCTGATCGCTTCCGGCCGTGTGGTCGACCAGGCGAAGCTGGCCGACCCGGACGTGTCGCTTGCCGACGTCTAGCGTGTAGTGATCGACCCGACCGGCGTTCGATCCCCGCCGGTCGGTGGTGGAAAGACCCGCCGTGGTACCGGCACAGGCCTATGCTCGGGTCGGGTCATCGATCCGACCCGACCCGAGGAGGCATCATGGCAGGCGAGCGGATCAAGAAGAACATCGATGCCGCGGTCGGAATCGCCACCAATTCGATCGAGAAGTCGAGCCGGATAGTCGAGAGCGCGGGCGAGGTGCTCAAGGGCAACGTCGCACAAGGCGTCGGCGGCATCGTGAAGAGCGCTACCGACATCGCGACCTATGCCACGAGCAGCGGGATCCAGATCGCGACGCAGAACATGGCAGACGCTCATCACGACGTGGCTGAGGCGGCCGACCTGGTCGCCGACCGGATCGATGACCGGCGGAAGTGAGTCGTCAGCCGATCAGGCTGTCGCCGTACACAATTCGTGCACGAACTCCAGCTTCTCCAGGACCGGTCCGGGGAGCACGAACGGGTAGAGGTCCGTGTGTCCCATCGACCTGTTGATCATGTTGAGCGACCACACCAGCGGCAGCCACAGCTCGATCAGCCGGTCGAACCCGGCCGGGCCGGGCTGAGAGCGGTCCAGAGTCGCGCCGGCGGGCGCAAAACCGAATGCCGCCGCGGTGTCGATGGTGTCGCGGATATGTAGGTAGTGCGCGAACGTCTCCGCCCAGTCTTCGGCGGGATGCATCGTTGCGTAGGACGACACGTAGTCGTCCTCCCAGCCGGTGGGCGCGCCCTCGGAGTAGTGCCGGTCGATGGCGGCTTGGTAGTCGGTGTCGGGGTCGCCGAACAACTCCCGGAACCGTTTCAGCTTCTCGGGGTCGTCCACCAGCACCGTGAAGTAGTAGTGCCCGGTCTCGTGTCGGACGTGGCCCAGGAGCGTGCGGTACGGCTCGTCCATCGACACCCGCAGCTGCTCGCGATGCACATCGTCGCCCTCGGCCAGGTCGATCGTGATGACGCCGTCCTCGTGTCCCGTCACCACCGGCGAGAATCGGCTGGAGAGCAGGTCGAAGGTGAGGCCCCCGGTGGGGTCCTCGGCGCGGCCGGTGATGGGCAGGTCGAGCTCGGTGAGTTCGACGACCAGCCTGCGCTTGGCGTCCTCCGTGTCGGCGTAGGCCTCCATCGCTTCGGCGTCGTCGTCGCTCGGGCGGGTGCGAGTGAGCCGACACGATGCGCACAGATCCGACGGGTCGTCCGCGTCGACGAGCCAGTTGCAGCGGGCGGTATGGAGGTTCGCGCACATCCGGAAGGTGTCGGCGTCGACGACCCCGTCGGTGTCCCCTACGACGATCAGATTCCGGTCCGTGAGGCTGTATGCGATCGGGCTGCCGCACGACAGGCAGACCGAGTTTTCGAAGGCGAGCTGTTGTCCGCAGTGCGAACAAGCGAAGTCGCGCATTGAAGAGAGTCCTAACGTTCGTTGTCCGCCAGATCGCTAGCGTATCTAAGGGTACGTATCGTCTCCAGGGTAGCTGTGCGAAGTTCGCGGTGTGAAGTCGGCATGTGGTGTGCCGGAGGCGGCTACCTTGTGCGAGTGGGGCTCGACCGGACGATCGAGAACGTCACGCGGGCGACGGTGCGCCCGGCGTGCGACGTCATTGCGCGCGCGTTCGCCGACGATCCGGTGCTCAGGTGGGTGCAACCGCGTCGGATCCGTGGCGCGGACACCCTGGTGTTCCGTGGGATGTACGCCGCGATGCACGGCGCACCGGGGACCGCGCACATCCTCCGGGACGGTGGGTCGGCGGTGGGTGCGGCCTTCTGGGACCCGCCGGGCTTCGAGCCCCCGCCGGTGTCACAGCTGCTGGCGCTCCCCGTGCTGGCGGCAGGGGTCCGCCTCGGTTCGGTGCGCGGTGTGCGGCTGCTCGCGAAGCTGATGGAGGTGCGGCCGACCGAGCCGCACTGGTACCTCGCCACGTTGGGAGCCACCACCCCCGGGCGGGGTATCGGCAGTGCACTGCTCCGGCACGGCCTCGACCGGGTCGACGGGCCCGCCTACCTCGAGAGCAGCAATCCGAGGAACGTCCCGCTGTACCAGCGGTTCGGCTTCGAGGTCGTCCGCGAGATCACCGTCGCCGGGAGCCCCACGCTGCACGCGATGTACCGGCGCTAGTCACTCCTCCCGACGCATGCGCTTCAGGTGCCGGCGCTCGGCGGCGTCCGTGGTGAGCGAGATGGCGCGGATCAGTGCCGCCCCGGCCTCCTCGTCCCGACCCAGCCGGCGCAGCAGTTCGGCGCGTAGCACCCAGGCTGGCTGGAATCGGGGAGCGCGGTCGCCGATCTCCTGCAGAGCCTCGAACCCCGCTTCGGCACCGTCGGTCTCGGCGATCACCGCCGCGCGTGCGACGGCGCCGCCCCACGTCGGAGCGATCCGCGCCAGCACGGCGTGCAACTCGCGCAGTGTGCCCCAGTCGGTCGCGCCCGACTCCCGCCGCGCACAGTGCACCGCCTGGATCGCGGCCTCCACCTGGAACCGCCCGAGCGGTCCACGACCGGCTAGGGCCGCGGCGTGTGCCCGCCGCAGCCGGGCCCGCCCTTCGGCGAGAAGCACGTGGTCCCAACGACGCGGATCCTGCTCCGGCAGCGGCACGAATGCGCCGTCGTCGTCGATTCGTGCGGGGAAGCGGGCGCTGGACAGGTAGATGAGGCCGGCCAGGCCGTAGGCCTCGGCCACGTCGGACGTCTCGGCGGCGACGTCGGCGAGGCCGAGAAGCAGAGCATGCCGGGCCCGCGTCACGGTCGCGAACTCGATCGTGAACGCGCCGTACACCGCTTCGAGTACGGGAGCGATCCGGACGGGTATCTCCGCAGGTTCGGGACTGGTCAAGCCGAGCTCGTCAGCCGCGATCCGCTTCTTTGCGCGACCGAGCCGCGCGGCCATCGTGGACGTGGGAACGTCGAATGCGCGCCCGACCTGCTCCGCGGTGTAGCCGAGCACCACATTGAGCATGAGTGGTGTCCGGATCGCAGGGTTGACTCCCGGATGCGCACACGCCAGCATCAGCTCGAGCCGGCGGTCTTCGATCGCCTCGGGATCGACGTCGTGCCACACGCCGGAATGCCGATCCGAGTCGAGCGGCGTCGCGGCGCGTTCGGCGGCGGACCGCCATCGATCACGGCGCCGGTTGCGTGCGACCGTCAACAGCCAGGCCTCGGGGTTGCGCGGCACGCCGTTGCTCGGCCAGGTGCACAGGGCCCGCTCGAACGCGTCGGCGAGGGCGTCCTCGGCGCCCGGGACATCGCCCGACGAGGCTGCGAGCAGCGCGATCAGGCGGCCGTACGAGGCCCGCGCGACGGCGGCCGCCCGGTCGGCGGCCGCCCG
>CAJCHX010000549.1 GCA_903970215.1 Acidobacteriaceae bacterium | reverse complement strand
CGAGCTGCGCCAGGCCCTGCTTGTGCGTGTCCAAGTTGACCCACGACACCGTCAGCGGCTTGCTCGAGTCGCCGGTGACCGCGACGCCGGTCCCGGGAACGGTGAACACGTAGCCGGCCTGCCCCTGACCGGGCCCGGGGGCCGGCACGTTCTGCGGTCCCGCGACGACGACCGCGGACCCGATGGCGTTGCCGCCCGAGTCGGCCTTGCTGGGGGTGACGCACTTCTGCGCGATGGTCGGGTACAGGAACTGCTCCACTCGCGGGGAGTCGGCCGACACCGGGGCGGTGGGCCCGTTCGGATCGACCGCGTTCTTGCCGGACCCGTCGACGAAACCGATGACCGAGCCGCCCATCGATCGCACCTGTGGGGGCAGGTTCGGCATCGACTTGAGCGCAGTCGTGGCCTGCGCCAAGGTTGCCGGATCGACGCCCTTGCCGTCCGGACCGGTCTGGGTGAGTGTGCTCATCAGCGCCGGGATGTATTGCTGCATACCGGCGACGACGGACGGGTCGGCACTGGTGGCGGGCGCGGGGATGGTGGGGGGAAGCGGCGCTGCGGACGCGGGGCCCCCGAAGACGAGCGCGGCGGCCGCCACGAGGGCGACCGGGGCCGCGATCCGGGTCGCTCGGCTGGGCGTGATCATCGTGTGTCTTCAGGTCCTCTCCGGGGCCGACAGTCCACGGCCTCCGACTCGAGTCGGACCGGGCACTCGAAATTCCATCGTCCCGCAGGTGGTCACCGTTACGCAAACGTCGCCGCGTGAACTGTGATCTGGACCGCCGCTTATGGTTGATCGCGTGACCGCGGCAACCAGAACTTCGGCGTGGCCCGTCTCCGTCACCCGCCGGCGACTCGCCGTCCTCGCCATCGCCGCCTCGGTGATCGCCCGCTTGATCTGGGTGTTCGCCGGTCCCCACAACTTCAACTTCGTGGATCTACGGGTCTATTACGAGGCGGCGCACCGCGTCCTGTCCGGCGGGCTCTACGACTTCGCACTGTCCGAATACACCCCGCGGCAGCCGCTGCCGTTCACCTACCCGCCGTTTGCAGCGATCGTGTTCGTGCCCCTGCGCGTCGTACCTTTCCCTGTGGTGGCGATCGGTTGGCTGGTGCTCACGGTGGCGCTGCTGTACCTCGTCATCGCGATGAGCCTGGCGATGCTGCGGGCCGCCCGCGGCCTCAGCCCGTGCCTCGCGGACGTGCCTCGCGAGCAGGTGCTGTTGTGGACCGCGGGCGTCCTCTGGCTGGACCCGGTGCGGACGAACCTGGACTACGGACAGGTCAACGTGGTGCTGATGACGCTCGGCACGTGGGCCGCCTACGTGACGGTGCGGTACCGCCCACGGGGCGCGCGGCCCGCCTGGTCCGACGGTGTCGCCGGCGCACTCGTGGGCATCGCCGCCGGGATCAAATTGACGCCCGCAGTAGGCGGCTTGTTCCTGGTGGCCCGCAAACGGTACTGGGCGGCCGTGGCCTCGGCGGTCGTGTTCGTCGGGACCGTCGGCGTCGGGTACTTGATCCTGCCCGCCGAGTCGCACCGCTACTTCACCGTCCTGATCGGCGACACCGGCCCGATCGGCGACCCGGCGAAGCCCGACAACCAGTCGTTGCGCGGTGTGCTGTCCCGCTTCGCCGGGCACGACCTCGCGACCGGACCCACCGTGATCGTCGGCATGATCGTGGCGGCGGCGCTCATCGGTGCGGCGTGGTGGATCTGTCGGCGCGGCGATGCGCTGATCGTCCTCGTCCTCGCACAATCGCTGGGCCTCGCGGTGTCGCCGATCTCGTGGATCCACCACTGGGTCTGGTTGGTCCCCACGTTGGTGTGGCTGGTGCAGGGACCGCTGGGCGCGACCTGGCCCGCGCGGACCGTCGCCGTCGCGTACGCGGCCTACAGCTACGTAGGCGTCCACGGGGTGTGCGCCGTCCTCGGGTGGCTGCACATCGAATCCGGACCCGTCTGGGCACTGGCGTTGTGTCCCGGGATTCTCGCCACGCTGGCGCTGGTGGCGGTGATTCTGTTCGGCCACCGGACCATCGCGGACCACGCGGACCGTTCGGCTCAGCCGACTGCCGGCGGTGCCGGAGCGGGGTCGTCGCCCAACAGCGCCCGGAACGCCACCTCCCGCGGCTCCGGGCGCCCGTGGAACCACCCCTGCGAGTAGGTGCAGCCGATCGAGGCGGCCAGCTCGTGTACCTCGGCGTCCTCGACTCCCTCCGCTACCGTGTCGAATCCCAGAGTGGAGGAGATCGACTGGATCGCGGACATCAGGACGAGTTTCTTATCCGCTTCGGCGCCCCGGTCGCGGGCGGCGCGGATGACGAACGACTTGTCGATCTTGACGATGTCGATGGGGAACGTGCTGAGGTTGGACAGGCCCGAGTAGCCCACACCGAAGTCGTCGAGACTCACCCGGACCCCGAGGTCGCTCACCCGGCGGAGTACCGCCGAGGTCGCGTCGACGTCGGAGATCAAAGCGGTCTCGGTGAGTTCGATCCACAGGGCCGCCGCCGGCACACCGTGAGTGGCCAGTGCCTCCGCGACCCGGTCGGGGAACCTGGCATCGCCCAGCTGGCGGGCCGACACGTTGATCGCCACCGCCACTCGGCACGTCGGATCCGTATGCCACAGATCGGCGATGGCCGCGACCGCTGTGTCGAGCACCCACTGGCCGATCTCCACGATCAGTCCGGATGACTCCGCCATCTCGATGAACTCGGCGGGCCCGCGCAAGGCACCGTTGTGCCGCCAGCGCAGCAGGGCCTCGAAGGCGACGATCCGGCACGTGGTCGTGTGCACGATCGGTTGGTAATGGAGCTCGAAGTCACGTGCCTCGATGGCCTGTCGGAGCGCACTGGTCAGTTCCAGTTCACGGACGGCGTCGGACCGCAGGCGGTCGTCGAACACCGCGTACCGGCCGCCGCCCTGCGCCTTGGCTCGGTACACCGCCGAATCGGCCTCGCGGATCAGGTCGTCGAGATCTGCGGGACCGGTTCGGTGCGCGATGCCGACGCTTGCAGACAGCGTGATCGTCCCGCGGCTCGAGTCGAACGGCCGACCGAGCGCATCGACGACGGCCTGCGCGAGTTGCTCGGCGGCCGCGGGCCCGGAGTCGACCAACACCAGGAATTCGGCTCCGCCGTAATGGAATTCGTCGGCGCGCCCACTGACTACGGTGCTCAGCCGGTGGGCGGCCGTGGTGATCACCTCGTCGCCGACGCGATGGCCGTGGCCGTCGTTGACGATCTTGAGGTTGTCGACGGAGACGAACAGCAGGCTCGCGCTCGCGGCGGCATCGAATGTGTCGTACAGCGCGGCCCGGTTGCGCAGTCCCGTGAGCCGATCGTGCGTCGCGGCGAACCGCGCCTCGGATTCGCGGCGTTCGACCGACCGGATCGCGCGATCGGCCCGGTACATGATCACGGAGATGAGGATGATCACGACGACGACCCGCGCCATGCCCTGGATCTCGCCGTGCGGCGGGTGCAGCGACGGAGCGACGGCGACGGCGAGGCAGACCATCGCCGTCTCGATGAAGCGATAGGGCGTGGAGCTCGATGCCTCGGATCCGATGGACGCCGTTCGGGTCGCGTCGGGATGCAGCGCCGCG
>CAJCHX010000548.1 GCA_903970215.1 Acidobacteriaceae bacterium | reverse complement strand
GCGCCGGTCGAGCACCTCGCCGAGACCGCTGCGCGGACGCGGTCCGACGAGCTCGGCCTCGATCGCCTCCAGCGACAGCAGCGCCTCGCGCAAGGCGAAGGTGAGGCCCGGGCCGACCTTGAGCACCGCCCACCCGTCGCGCACCAGGGCAGCCAGAGCATCCTGGGTCTGGTAATCGGTCGAGTGCGCCTCGAAGACCATGTCCGGGACGTCGTCCAGGACCTGTTGGAGAGCGGCGGTCCGCGACGGGTCGTAGTCGACGACGTTCCACTCGTCGAACTCGACGCCCGGTTGGACGACCAGCCCGCGGACCCGGGGCCAGACCGCGGACAGACCGACAGCGGCGAACGCATCGCGGTGCGCGGCGATGGTCGCGCGGGCCGCAGCCGGATCGGTCGGCGTGAGCGCGTCGATCGCGTGCCGGGCTCCCCCGGGCGTCGGGACCTCGGTACCGACGATGTAGGAGATCGCCGCGCCTCCGGCGGCCCGCTCGGCGACGGACAGCAGGCGTGCCGCCCGCGCGGAGACCGTCGCGTCGTCGAGCGGGGCCGGATCGCCGGCGCACGGCTCCGAGCAGTCGAGATGGATCTTGGTGTACCCCGCCGCCACGTAGGCGTCGACGAGCTCCTCGGCGAGCGCCATCGCCTCCTCCGCAGGACGTTCGCGCCAGCGCTGGGGACCCAGGTGATCGCCGCCGAACACGATGCGGTCCGCGCCGAGCCCATGGCGGGCCGCGATCGCCTCCACGCTCGAGCGGAACTCGGCCGGGCGCATGCCGGTGTAGCCACCGGACTGGTCGACCTGGTTGGACGTCGCCTCCACGAGCAGCGGCCCGGCCTGCGGGTCGGCCGCGGCCGCGCGAACCGCCGCCTCGAGCACCAACGGATGGGCCGAGCACACCGAGGTGATGCCGAGGAGCTCGCCGGCGCGCCGCCGCGCGACCAGCGCGGCCAAGGGGTCTGCCGGCGTGATCACGAGACCGGGGCCGGACGGCCAGGCAACCCCCTGAGCTTCAGCGCGAGCTCGAAGAGTTCATGGTGGGACTCCATTCTGTGACCTCGGCTGCGACGGCTCAACACGCGACCCTGGACGAGATCATAAGCAGCTCCTGACCCGCTCACTTTTCGCCGAGTTCATCCTTCCATACGACAGACGGATCAACACGCAAACCCTGAAGTCCAGATTGAAGTTCTCGTAGGCGGACTGCGAGAGCCTGAAGCGAGCCGCGTTCGTCGAGCTGCCCGGCTCGCTGATCCGGTGGCGCGTCAGAAAGCCCTTGCCCTTCCGGCGCCCCCACCGCTGCTGGCACATCAACAGCTCCCGTAGGGAGCAGCCATCAGATTCCGGCGGCGGTGACCCCGGGACTTGCGCGAGGGTGATCACGCCGTCTCCGATCTGGCTTTTCGAGCGTGCGCGGTCAGACCGGACCGCGCACGCCACACCGAGCGCCTGCAAGCGCCGCTGCCGAAGGTCCGAAGAACTCATCTCAGGTGCTGACCCCCAAGCGCATTGGGCGAGCCGATGAGGACGACAACCCCGCTCGCAACGCCCGGTCATCCGTCGCGAGCCTCAACCCTTTACGCAGCAGCCTCACGCGAGCACACGTCGACAAGAGAGGCCCTGGGGCTCGAGGTCGAGCCGGGCGTTACGGGTTTAGTGGTCCTGGCTGGCGCTGGCCGATCGCCACGCCGGCAGGCAGGTTGAGCTCAAAGCGCCAGTCGGTGGAGGCCTCCCAGCTCTTGATGATCTGTTGTTCCCCGGGACGGTCGATGTCATCGAGGAAGACGACCGCGCCATCGACGAGGTTGCCGCCGAGTCGGGCCAGCGCTGGCGCGCGCGCCGCGCCACGGCCTGGCTTATCCGCGGGGGGCCCATCGACGATCAGCAAGTCGATCTCGTCCGGCATCTCGCCCAGCCGATACCACTCTGGGCTCCCCTGCAGCGGGGCGTGGACCACACGAGCGATCTGGTCGAGGTCTTCTCGATGGAGCTGATCCTGAATCAGGGTCGCCCAGTGGAGATCGTGCTCAAGCGAGGTCAGCACGCCGCGTTCGCGCTCGCGTAGGAGCCGGGCGAGCAGCACGGTGCTCACACCTGAGCCGCACTCCAAGATATGGGTCCGGTCGCCGTGAACGACCTCGTTACACACCTGGACCAGACCCGCCGGGCGCATCGATCCCGAGGTCCATGGGAGATATCTGCCATGGACGATCAGGGGACTGAGGATCTGCCAGGCGTCCGCGTCGTGCTCGTTCGGTGGTCCGACCGGTGGGTCGGTCACGCGGCGAGCTCCGGCGATCCGGACGCGATCAGTTCGGTGTAGGCCTGCTCGTACACGGAAGCGACGCGTTCGGTCTCGAATTGCCGGGCCCATGTGCGCGCCGCAGCGGTGTCGGGTCGCGACCGCCGGGACAGGATCCGCTCCAGCGCGATCGCGAGCGCCTGAGGATCCTCCGCAGCGACGATGACTCCGCGGCCGTCGGCGAGCGTTTCCGGAAAGCCGTCCACGTTGGTACCGACGACCGGGACACCAAGCCCCATCGCCAGGACCGCGGTCTGCGAGAACGCCTCGTCTCGTGACGGACACGCCTGGACTGAGGCGCCCACGACCCACGCCCCCGGGTCGTCGACCCAGCCTGGAAACGTCACCAGGTGCTGCAGTCTGAGCCGCGCGACCTGCTCGCGCAGCTGCTCGCGCATCACCCCCGTCCCCAGTATCAGGACCGGTGGTGGCGAGGCCATCATCGCGACCGCATCGATCAACACGTCAGGCGCCTTATCAGGACTCAACCGTCCCGTGAACATGATCCGGGGCAATGGCAGCCCAGGTCGCGGCGCTGCGTCCATGCCGACCACCGGCGAGATACCGCGACGGATCCGATCGCCTGAGACTCCGATCCGCAGTGCGCCGGCGCGCGCGTCCGGACCGTGCGCGTAGAAACGGTCGATCCGTTCGGCGACACCGGCCATCGTCGCCCACGGCGGCTGCTGATTCCATCCATAGCTGTTGTGCTCACTGGCGACCAGCGGAACGTCCGGGACGCCGACGGTCGCGGCGGCCCACCACGCACCGAGCATGTGCGCGTGGATGAGATCGCCACCGCGCAATCTCGGCGCCAGCCACTGTGCGAACGCCGGATCGCACGCCCACTGCAAATCGTTGTCCGAACCCATCACCTCCACCTCAAACCCATACGCACGGGCCAGCGCCACCCCCTCAGGCGTCGCATTCCCAGCCAACAACCGCGTCTGATGACCCCGCGCCGCCAAAGCCCGCGCGATCCGCAACAGCGAAAGCTGCGCCCCCCCGAGCTCCAGCTTGGCCACCACTCGCGCAACAAGCACCGGGTCAACGTACGGGCGAAACCGCCGCTCCGCAACCCACACCTATCCGAGCGTCGGGGCTGTCCAGGCGGCAGGCGGCGGCGCTGGTAGGCCCTCAACAGTCCGAAGATCGCCGTCAGCCGGAGCGGCTACTCCCAGTCACCGCCATCGACACTGACCCGCAGCGGCACGACGCTGATGACCGCGCCGCCCTGCTCGGCGGTCTGGCCGTCGCGCTCGCGAATGATCCGACATTTCGCACCGACCGCCCCCTCATACCTCCGGTGCCTCCACGCCGTCGTCAACCGAGAACGTGATCTGGCTGACGTGCCGAGCACTGTTACCCGGCTGGACGTGAACGGCTTCAAGGTCCCTCATCGGACGGACCCCATTGGCGTCGCAGATAATGCGGAACCTGTCCATCGGCGCGAACGTAGCTCGCCCGGCGGACGGTAGCTGCGCGGCCCGAGAGGTCAGAAACAGGACCGAAATCGGTAGCGTCCGGGAGTAGGAGACCAACACCCTGGCGCTCTCAGGAATCTTCATCGCGGAGAGCATCCCGTCTACAGGTCGGGTCAACCGAGGTTCACCAGCCCCCGTCTCAGCGAACGCGCACCTGCGCCGTCGCTGCGCTTCAGGTCTCCACCGGGAGCGCGCTGAACGACGCAACCAGGTATGCGGCCCACGTCGCAAGCGAGTCAGAACTGGGCTTGATCTGTGGGCCCGTCGGTGTCTTGTTCGAGCAAGGTGTACAGGCTTACACGGGCCGCCTCCGGCTCGCCTCTGGAGGTGAAGCCATTCGTCGTCGAGTCACCGCACCCGATCGAGGAGAAAACCCTGAGCGTTCGCTCGGCGCGGTAGGTGATCAACGCAACGACCGGTTGCGGCTCATCAAAAAAGCACGAACTGAACGTGTGCCTTTGCTTCTGGGTGAACGGCTTCAGCGCGTTGTACAACGTGGCCGCTTGATCTGCCCGGCGCGGGGCCAGGAGCACGCTGCGCTTCAGGTTGACTGCGCTGTAGCGGCAGAGTCGGATCGTCATCCATCCTGCTGGCACCAACCGGTGCCTCGCACCGGGCAATGCTGACGACGAGGAGTCCGTGGGAATCGAGCGCGAACATCGTTGCGGCGCAGTCGCCGACTTCGCGGCGTAGGCGAACGCCGGCGGGCCAGCCGAGCACGCAGCGATGATCACCAGCGTCAAGACTCCAGCACGCATGCGTCGACCGTAGCTCCACCCGTGATACGGCGAGTCAAGGCCGTGTCCAAGCTCCGAATAGCCCTCATGCACCCAACGGACCTGACGCATGCAGGCACCTGCCTGGCGACGTGGCTGTC
>CAJCHX010000547.1 GCA_903970215.1 Acidobacteriaceae bacterium | reverse complement strand
GGCAAGAAACACAACGCCGCCCTGATCTGCCTCGCTCGACGACGCATCGACGTGCTTCACGCCATGCTCCGCCACAAGGCGCTCTACCAGCCGCATCCCCTCACCGCGACTGCTTGACAAATCCATAGGGACACCCCCCCGTCCTGAGTGGCATGAACTCCCGCCAGACGAACACTTCGTTATCTCTTAAATAATTTGACGGCTAACCGGGCTTGCGGTGGCTCTGACTGTGGTTAGTCTGGCAATTCGCAGGGAGGTGCGTATGGCATCGTCACCGGGAACCACAGCGACGCAGTCACCGGCCGTCGTGGCGGGATCCACGACGGAGATCGCGGGGACGAGGTCGACTCGTCGGGTGGCAGCGGTGCGGGAACTGTCCCGCACCACGCCAGGCATCCTGATGCTCCTGGCCGTCGGTCTGGCGCTGGCCAGCGTGCTGGTCGGCGCCGTCACAGCGGCCGGGATGGCACACCGATCGCACGCACTCGACACCCTCGCCCACCGCAGCGGCCCCCTCGCGGTGGCCGCGCAGGACATCTATCGGTCCCTGTCCGACGCGGACGCCACCGCGAACAGCGGGTTCCTTGCCGGTGGGCAGGAAACCGCAGGGGTCCGCGCCCGCTATACCTCCGACATCAACCAGGCCGGTACGGCGCTGGCGCTGGCGACCTCCGCCCAGGCGTCGGCCTCAGCGGCGGATCCCAACAGCCCCGTCGCGGTGCTCACGTCGAACCTGCCCGTGTACACAGGCCTGGTGGAGACGGCGCGTGCCGACAACCTGCAGGGCCTGCCGGTGGGAGCCGCGTACCAGCGCGAGGCGTCGAACCTGATGCGGACGCAGCTGCTGCCCGCCGCTGAGTCCCTGTACCGGACACAGGTCGCGCAGCGCACCAGCGACCAGGACTCGGCCGGGGGGTTCCCATGGCTCGAGATTTTGTTCGGCGTGGTGCTGGTGGCGGTGCTGGCGGTCGCGCAGTGGTTCGTCTGGCGGCGCTCGAGGCGCCGGGTCAACCTGGGCCTGGCGCTGGCCACGGTCGCCGCTGTGATCTCACTGCTGTGGCTGCTGCTGAGCTCACTCGTCGTGGTGGCATCCGTGCACTCGAGTCGCTCCGACGGCTCGACGCAGACCGACGTCCTCACACAGGCCCGAATCGCCGCGCTCAAGGCGCGCGCCGACGAGACACTGACGCTGGTGGCCCACGGCGCCGGCGGCGCCTACGAGAAGGACTACCAGGCAATGGAATCCGACGATGATGGACTGCTCGGACGGGCCGGATCGCTGGCCACGGACCCCACCGTCGGCCAGGACGTGCGCGCCGCCCGCGACGCCCTCAGCGCCTGGAACATCGCTCACATCGCGGTACGCAACGCGGACGACTCGGGCGATTACGCGACCGCGGTGCAGCTCACGATCGGTACCGCACCGAACGGCGCGGCGGATGCGTTCGACAGAGTCGACAAGTCCACCGCACAAGCGATCTCGACGACCAACGACGCGATCGAACGCTACGCCTCGGACGGAGGCAACGCGCTGATAGGCGCCGTCTGGGCCGTGATCGTGCTGGCATTGCTGAGCGCCGTCGGTGCTGTCGCGGGGATCTGGCAGCGACTCAAGGAATACCGATGAAGCCGCGGATCGCGGTCCGCGCAGGTCTGGCCGCACTCGGGTTGGCGGTCGTCGTCGCCGGCTGCAGCGGCGGCGGCGCGACCCCGCTCGACACCACGCCGTCGGCCGGTGCGGGTGTCCCGATGCCCGCCGGGGTCACCGAGGTGCGCTCGTTGCCCGATACCGCCTCCGACACCAGCTGCGGCGACCCGTCCGCGAGCTACCGGCCAGCGGGCGCGGAGGCGGGCGGTACGCTCGCGCTGATCCGGGCGCGCGGGCGACTGATCGCGGGGGTCGATCAGAACACGTACAAGTTCGGCGACCGAAACCCCGTGACCGGGCAGCTGGAAGGGTTCGACATCGACATCGCCCGCGCGGTGGCGAAGGCGATCTTCGGCAACCCCGACGCGATTCAGTTCCGCGTGGTCAACCCGGGCACGCGTATCGCCGCCGTGCAGAATCACGACGTGGACATCACGGTGGACACGCTGTCCATCAACTGCGCGCGCTGGAAGGACGTGGCGTTCAGCACCGCCTATTACCAGGCCAGCCAGCGGGTGTTGGTACCCAAGATCTCCACGGCGACATCGATCGCCTCGCTGGGCGGTAGGAGGGTCTGCGCCGCGGCAGGCACCACTGCCATCCAGAACATCGTGAACGCGACGGTCACCGGTCCGGTGAAGCCCATCGGAGTCGCGGTGTCCGACCGGACCGACTGCCTCGTGATGCTGCAGCAGCACCAGGTGGACGCGATCTCAACCGATGACACGATTCTGGCCGGTCTCGCCGTGCAGGACCCGTCCACCAAGATCGTCGGGCCCGCAATGGCGACGGACCCGTATGGCATCGCAATCGCGAAGGACCGCATCGACCTGGTCCGGTTCGTCAACGGCGTACTGCAGCAGATCCGGACCGACGGCGAGTGGCAGGAGATCTACAACCGTTGGCTGGCCGGCCTGCTAGGGGGTACCGGCACGCCACCGACGCCCCTGTACCGGGACTGACGGTGGACACCATGGCCTCGCAACTCCACGAACTCGGGCAGGCACTCGACCGAGTGCTCGCCGACGGCGACCGGATCGCAGAGTCGTTGGTGGCCATGGACTCCCACCCGGCCAACCGGCTGCTGGCCGACGCCGACTTGACGGGGCTCACGGCGCGCAGGTGGGCCGAGGCGACGGCCGCGATATCGTCGGCATGGGAGCACTACGGCCGGTTCCGCGAGGTGGTCGCGCAGGCGAACGAGGCGCGCGGGCGGGCCGAACGCGCTAGGCGCAGGCCGGCGGACGCCGACCTCGCCGAGCTCACCGAGTTGCTGTACGGGCCCGTCGCGGGTGGGCCCGACGGTGATCCGGGCGGGCAGAGACGGCTGACTCTGGCCGATCTGATCGCGCGGATCGACGCAGACCGCGATGCAGCGCTGACCGTCCTCGGCTCGGTGCAGGCAGCCTGGGCGGAGACGGTGCCGCCGCTCGACACCGTCGACCGGCGGCTCACCGCGGCCGCGGGCATGGCTGAATCCGTTGGCGCCGGCCGCAACCGGATTGCGGCGCTGCGGCACGAGGTGGACCGGGCCCGGGAGTCGGTGATCACGGACCCGTTGTCGGCGCGGGTGACCGACCAGGTACCCGCTCTGGCGGAGCGCCTCGACACCCTGACGGGCGAGCTGGCCCGCCTGGCGGCGGTCCGCGACGGGTTCAGCGCACGACTGGCGGCCCTGGAGGGCGTCCTCGCGGACGTGGAGGCCGCGGAGGCCGCTGCGCGCCAGTCCTACTCGACGGTCCTCGAGCTGATCGCCGCCTCCGGCCTCGCCACCCCCGACGACCGCGGGTCGGCGCAGCTCCGGGCACGGATCGACCACCTCCGATCGCTGCGCAACACCGCGAGCTGGGAGGCCGTCGCAGCACAGCAGGCCTCGGTCGACCGACTGGCAGGCGAGATCCTCACCGCCGCACGACTGTCGTTGCGATCGGTGACCGGGCTCCTGGACCGCCGCGCGGAACTACGGGGCCGGCTCTCCGCGTACCAGGCCAAGGCGGCTCGCTTCGGCCTCGCGGAGGACCGCGAGCTGAGCGAGTTGGCCGCGACTGCGAGCGCCGAGTTATACACGGCACCCTGCGATCTCGGGTCCGCCACGCGCGCGCTCAACCGGTACCGCGAGGCTGTCGCAGCGCGGACCACAGAACTCCACAGCGACGGAGACCGATGATGAACCAGAGTCCGGCAGACCGATGCCCACGACCGGGGTGCGGCGGCACCGTCGACGCCGACGGGTTCTGCGACACCTGCGGCATGGAAGTGCCGTCACCGGCGTCGCCCTCGGGACCGACACCGGCCGGACCGATACCGGCGGGATCGACGCCGGCGGGATCGACGCCGGCGGGATCGATGCCGTCGGCACCCGCGCCGCGCGCCGGGGCGCACAGTGGCGCACCGGATCCGGACGGATCGGCGACATCGGCGGCGACGGGCGCGGCGACGGGATCGTTTACGGGGACTGGGACGGCGGCCAGCCGGGCCGGGCGCGGATCCACCCGCTCCGCACGGTCCAGCCGCTCGAGCCGGCGCGGCCTGCTCGGCGCCGGCCTCGTCGAGGTACCACGCGTCCCCTACCGCGACCCGCACACCGCCGTGCTCGCTGATCCCGAGGTCCCCGAGAACAAGCGGTTCTGCTCGCGGTGCGGCGCCAAGGTGGGCCGCGGACGTGATGGAAAGCCCGGGCGCACCGAGGGTTTCTGCACGTCGTGCCGCAATCCCTACTCCTTCCCCCCCAAGCTCGCTCCCGGAGAGCTGGTAGCCCGGCAGTACGAGGTGCTGGGCTGTCTCGCGCACGGCGGCCTCGGATGGGTCTACCTCGCAGCGGACCGCGCGGTGGCGGACCGTTGGGTGGTACTGAAGGGCCTACTCGACTCCGGCGACGCAGACGCCATGGCGGCGGCGGTCGCCGAGCGGCGGTTCCTGGCAGAGGTCGAGCACCCCAATATCGTGCACATCTACAACTTCGTCGAGCACCCCGACAGACGCACCGGAGCGCCCGTCGGCTACATCGTCATGGAATATGTGGGCGGGCAGTCGGTGAAGGACATCCTCAAGGGTGTCCGGGCCACGGGAGGCAACGACGCATGCCTGCCGTTGCCGCAAGCGATCGCGTACGCCTTGGAGATCCTGCCAGCTTTGGGCTACCTGCATACACACGACCTGTTGTTCTGTGACTTCAAGCCCGACAACATGATCCAGACCGAGGAGCAGCTGAAGCTGATCGACCTGGGCGCGGTGCGGGCCGCGGACGACGACGAGAGCCCGATCTACGGCACCGTCGGCTACCAGGCGCCGGAGATCAGCACCGAGGGGCCGTCGGTGGCCTCGGACCTGTACACCGTCGGGCGGGCGCTCGCGGTGATGACGTTCCCGTTCGACTATCTGCACAGGCACCAGACGTCGCTGCCGACCGCGGCCGATGAGCCGGTGCTCGCGAACAACGAGTCGTACCACCGGTTCCTGCTCCGCGCGACCGCGCCCCGCGCGGCCGACCGGTTCCCTTCCGCCGACGAGATGCGCGACCAACTGACCGGGGTACTGCGCGAGATACTTGCGGCCGACGGCACGCCCCGACCCGGACCATCCGCAGAGTTCACCACGGAGCGAGCGTCTTTCGGCATCGATCCAGCACTGGGCTCGGAAAATGCGGCAGCCCCGGCACCAGCCGCCGTCGCCGCCGCGCTTCCGCTGCCCAAGATCGATCCCGACGATCCCGCTGCGGCGTTCCTTGCCACCGTCACCTCATCCGACCCAGCCCGGCTCGCCGAGGAACTGAAGCACGCTCCCACATCCAGCCCCGAAGTGCGTCTGCGCCTGGCTCGCTCGCACCTGCGGGCCGGGGACACCGGGTCGGCGCGGCGCCTACTCGACGGGGTCGCCGCCCTCACCGCCGACGGTGACCGGACGTGGCCGGTGGCGTGGTATCGGGGCCTCGCCGCGCTGACGGACGGCGACCCGGTGAACGCGGCGACACAGTTCGACCGCGTGTACTCCACGCTCCCCGGCGAGGCGGCCCCCAAGCTCGCGTTGGCCGCGTGCGCAGAGGCCACCGGCGATCTACCGCGGGCGGCGCACCTGTACGCCACTGTCTGGCGCACCGACTTCGCCTATGTCAGCGCCGCTTTCGGGCTCGCGCGAACCCTGTCCGCCACGGGGGACCGGCGCGCGGCCTACGACGTTCTGTGCGCTGTCCCCGAGACATCCAGCCATCACGTGGCGGCCCGCCTGGCGGCCGCGGCGGTACGAGTGGACCCGTCGGCGCCCGAGCGGTTGGCCGAGGACGACCTGCTGGCGGCGGGCGCGCAGATCTCGGCGCTCGACGGCGAACTCGACTCGCAGCGAAGGGCACTCGCGTCCGCTCGGGTGCTGGGGGCCGCGCTCGCGTGGGTCCGCGCGGGTCGCGCCGGGTCATCGACCGGCGCGGCCGAGCGGCGCCTGCTGGGCTACCGCCTGACCGAGCCGGACCTGCGGGTGGCGCTCGAGAGCTGCTACCGCACACTCGCCCGGCATGCGACGACCCCACAGAGCGGATCACTCTGGTGGACAAGGCGAACCAGATCCGACCGGCGACATGGGTGTGACGGCCGTGACGAACAACGAGACGCGCTGCCCGGGCTGCGGCGAGTCGGTCACGCCCGGCGATCGGTTCTGCGAGACGTGCGGCCGCCCGCTGCTCGTACTCCGCACGCCCGCCGGGGGCCCCGACGACCGCAACCGCGTCGAGTGGGACCTCGGCGCAGTCGCTGGGGTCAGCGACCGCGGCAATCGGCGCGCCCGCAACGAGGACTCCATGGCGTTCGGTGTGGTGTCCTCGGCCGCAACGCGGTACGAGGGCGCGGGCACCGCCACCGTCGTCGCCGTGGTGTGCGACGGCGTGGCCACGTCCGACCGCTCCGAGCGCGCCTCGCAGGCGGCCGTCGATTCCGCAGTCGCGGCACTCATAGACGCGGTGCTCACGACCCCGCACGGCCCGCTGCCCACCGAGGTGGCGATCGCGGCAATGCGCGGTGCCGTCGGCGACGCGCTCGCGGCCACCGCTGCACTGGGCGACCCCGACGATCCCGATACGTCGCCGTCGTGCACTTTCGTCTCCGCCGTGGTCACGCCTGCGGCGATCACCGTCGGTTGGGTCGGCGACAGCCGCGCCTACTGGCTGGCCGCACCCGACACCGTCGGCCCGTCACGCCGCCTGACGGCGGACGACACGCTCGCCACCGAGCTCATCGCGGCGGGCGTCCCCGCAGACGTGGCCAACGCTGCACCCCAGGCACACTCGCTGTCGAAGTGGCTCGGCGCCGACGCGGGCGATGTGCAGCCGCGGATCGCGACCCTGCGGCCCGACGGTCCCGGACTGCTGCTGTTGTGCAGCGACGGCCTGTGGAATTACCTGCCCAAGCCCGCCGAGTTGGCCGACACGGTGTACCGAACGCGCGGGGCGCTGCCGTTGGTTGCGGCCCAGACAGTCAGCCGCGCACTGGAACTCGGTGGGCACGACAACATCACTTGCGTGCTGGTACCGATACCGCTCGATGAGGGGAGAGATCCATGACCAACCCGCCCGAATCCACGCGCAAGGACGGCTTCGAGTTGGAGGTGTTCCAGAACGAGTACCTCACCGTCGGTGCCACCGAGGTCGACGCCATCGTCACGGTGGTGGCGCACGGCACGCCCGGCACGCCCGGCTCAGCGAGGGGTGTCCCAGACGCTGCAGAGGTGATCATTGTGGACACCTCCGGTTCTATGGGCCACCCGCCCACCAAGTTGTCGGCGGCCAAGCAGGCGACCGCCGCGGCGATCGACACGCTGCGCGACGGAGTCGAGTTCGCCGTCGTGGCCGGCAGTCACCTTGCGCGCTCGGTGTATCCGCCGTACGGCCTCGCCGCTGCGGGGCCACAGACCCGCGCGGCTGCCAAGGAGGAGGTGCGCCGTCTGCGCCACGGCGGCGGCACCGCGATCAGCCAGTGGCTGCTGCACACCGACGCGCTGCTGGCGCAGTCCGGCGCGGCACTCAAGCACGTGATCCTGTTGACCGACGGCCGCAACGAACACGAGGCCCCCTCCCAGCTCGAGTCGGTGCTGCGGGAGTTGTCCGGCCGGTTCGTGGCCGACTGTCGCGGCGTCGGAACCGATTGGGCCGTGTCCGAACTGCGTCCGGTCGCCGAGGCGCTGCTGGGCACCGTCGACATCGTCGCCGAGCCGGCAGCGCTCGAGGCGGACTTCCGGGCGATGGCGGGTGCAGCGATGGGCAAGGCCGTCGCCGACGTGGTGCTGCGGCTGTGGACGCCACAAGGCTCGGTGGTGAAGTTCGTGAAGCAGGTCGAGCCGAACCTGGTAGACCTCACGGAGCGGCGCACCGAGGTCCCGCCCCGCAGTGGCGACTACCCCACCGGGTCGTGGGGTACCGAGACACGCGACTACCACGTGTGCGTGCAGGTCCCGGCCGCCGCGGTCGGCGACCGGATGCTGGCAGGCAGGGTGAGTCTGGTCGCGCTGGCACGAGGCGGCGGCGAGGACACCGTGCTCGGCCTCGCCAAGATCCTGGCCGTGTGGACCGAGGACACCGCACTGTCGACCCGGATCAATCGGGAGGTGGCGCACTACACGGGGCAGGCCGACCTAGCCGCCGCGATCCAGGAGGGGCTCGAGGCGCGCCGTGCGGGCGATGTCGAGACGGCCACCGCCAAGCTCGGACGCGCCGTGCAGTTGGCGACGCAGGCCGGGAACACCGATACCGCGAATATGCTCGGCAAGGTGGTCGACATCGAGGACCCGCACACCGGGACCGTCCACCTCAAGCGGAATGTGGCCGCGGTGGACGAGATGACGCTGGACACCCGATCGTCCAAGACACTGCGCGTGCGCAAGGAGGGCAGTTGACATGAGCGTCTGTCCGCAGGGCCACGCCAGCGACGACGACGAGTTCTGCGACCTGTGCGGGCTCGCGATCGGCGGGACGGCCGGTCCCGCGGTCAGGGCAGTCGGTTCCGGTGCTGCCCTCGATCCGGGCGGACCCCACACCGTCTCGCTGACAGCGGATCCCGACACTCCCCCGCCGGGCACCCGGTGCGCCTCGTGCGGGGGCGACCTGTCCGGGCGGTTCTGCGAAGTATGCGGGCACGACTGGCTCCAGCCGGTTACTGCTCCCGCAGTCTCCCCGTCCGAGCCGGCGGCATCGGAACCGCCTCTCGCACAGGGATCCTGGGTTGCGAGGGTATCCGCCGACCGTGCGTACTTCGACTCCGTCGTGAGCGAAGGGCCGACCTCCGGCGCCATCGGATTCCCCCCGTTCTGCCCCGAGCGCACCTTCCGCCTGGCCGGCACGCAGGTCACCGTCGGGCGAGCGAGCCGCAGCCGCGGCATCCACCCGGACATCGACCTGACGGGGCCGCCCGAGGACCCGGGGGTCTCCCACCTGCACGCGATGCTGCTGGCGCGCGACGACGGCGGCTGGTCTGTGGTGGATCTCGGCTCGGCGAACGGCACCGACATCGGCGGGGTCGCACTGCCTGCGAACGCACCCCGGCCCGTGTCCGACGGTGACGTGATCCATCTCGGCGCGTGGACCCGGATCACACTGCGCCGAGGATGACGACCCCCGTCAACATCGCGTCAAGGTCTGCCCCAGCCCCTTTCCTTGCAATCCCGCGCGGCCTACCGTCACCACCGTGATGACAGTGGTAGTAGTGCTCGCGATGCTGTTCGCGCTTCGAGTGTTCAACGCTTTGGTCAACCGCCAGCCGACGCGGAGGGTGACCGGGCAGTTCAACCGATTCCCATGACCGTCAGCACGATCAGCGCGACGTTCAACACCACGATCACCACCGCGCACGCGGCGGAGGCCCACCGCAGCGGCGCACCGTCGACGAATCGGCCCATGATGGTTCGGTCAGATGTGTAGCGGCGCAAAGGGATCAGCGCAAACGGGATTCCGAAACTCAGGACCACCTGCGAGATCAACAGTGCGGTAGTGGGTTCCATGCCGGATTCGAGGACGATCAGGGCGGGGATCAGAGTCACGGCACGGCGGGCGAGCCGCGGAATCCGGCGGTGCAGCAGCCCCGACATGATCGACGCGCCTGCGTACGATCCGACCGACGTCGACGCCAGACCGGATGCCAGCAACCCCACCGCGAACGCACCGGCCACTACCGGACCGAGCGAATCCCGCACCGCTGCATGGGCTCCGGCGATGGTATCGGTTCCCGCTCGCCCACGCAGGCTGACCGCAGCGAGCACCAACAGCGCGACGTTGACGGTACCCGCCAGGGCCAGGGCGATGAGCACATCCATCCGGGTGGCGCGCACCAGGCGCCGCACCCGCTCCTCGTCGACATTCACGCCGTGCCGGTCGAGCACCAGCGACGAGTGCAGATAGATCGCGTGCGGCATCACCGTCGCCCCCAGCATGGAGGCAGCCAGCAGCACCGTCTCGGTACCGTCGAGCCGGGGCACCATGCCGGACAACAGGCCGATCGCGTCGGGCGGGCGCACCACGATCCCCGCCACGAAGCCCGCCACGATCACCGCGAGCAGCATCATGATCACCGCTTCGAACCGCCGTTGCCGGCGCCCCTGCACGGTGAGCAGCAGTAGCGAGGCGACGCCGACGATCACCCCACCCAGTACGAGTGGCACCCCGAACAGCAGCTGCAACGCGACCGCGCCACCGATAACCTCGGCGATGTCGGTGGCAGCGGCCACCACCTCGGCCTGTCCCCAGAACGCCAGCCTGGCCCGCCGCGGCAGATGCTCTCCGAGCACCTGCGGTAGCGAACGGCCGCTCACGATGCCCAGCTTGGCCGACTGGTACTGGATCAGCACGGCCATCGCGTTGGCGACCACCAGCACCCAGACCAACAGATAGCCGTACTGCGCGCCCGCACTGATGTTGGCGGCCACGTTTCCCGGATCGACGTAGGCGATTGCCGCAACGAACGCCGGCCCGAGCAGCAGCGCTGCTCGGGCCGGTGGGCGTGAGGTCGTGGTGAGCGACATGCGCCCACCATACCCGACATTTAAGTGTCGACGATATTCTGGTTTCGGCTAGCCGAAGTCTCTACTTGACGCCCAGCAGGTCGATCACGAACACGAGCGTCTTACCCGAAAGCCGGTGCCCGCCACCGGCCGGCCCGTAAGCCAACTCCGGCGGCACGGTCAGCTGACGTCGGCCGCCGACCTTCATCCCCGGGATGCCCTGCTGCCAGCCCGCGATGAGGCTGCGCAGCGGGAAGTCGATCGACTGGCCGCGGTTCCACGACGAATCGAACTCCTCCCCCGAGTCGTACTCGACGCCGAGGTAGTGGACGTCCACCGTGCTGCCGGGCTTCGCCTCGGCGCCGTCGCCCACCACCAGATCCTTGACGATCAGCTCGGTGGGAGCGGGGCCGCCGGGGAATTCGACCTCGGGCTTGGTGTTCTCGGTCAACTCGTCTCCTTTGATGAGTCGGTGCAGGTTGTCGCGCCGGGCGACCATTTTCTACGCCCCCTCGATACCGGGGTAGTCGCGCTCGGTGTAGCCCGTGTAGATCTGACGCGGGCGGCCGATCT
>CAJCHX010000546.1 GCA_903970215.1 Acidobacteriaceae bacterium | reverse complement strand
GTCCGGCGGCAGCAGAGCGGACCCGCGCGGCGGATTGTGCGATAAGCCCCCCGACCCCAGCACGAGAACGCGCTCGGACGTCGGAAGCGCGCGAAGGAATCGACCGACCGACCGGCCAAGGTGCCCGACGCGCGCCATGGGAGCCCGCGGCGTGTCGACGGCGTTCAGCAGGATCGGCAACGTGGGCACAGCAGAGAGTCCGTCGAAGAGCTGGCAGAAGGAGAGGCCGAAACCGTGATCCAGACGCACGTCGCGCCCGGTCGCGATGTCCAACGAGTCGTTGATGAGGTGGTCCACGAGAGCGGCAGCGGTCTCGGCCGGGATGTCGAACGGGTCTGTCGGGGTGTCCCAGTCGCCGAAGCCTCTCGCCTTCGTGACCACCGTCATCGACGGGGCTATGTCAGTCAGTGCACGACGGTGGTCCGAGCCGAAGATGACGACGAGCGTGGGGTCATAGCGATGGACAGCCTCGACCATCCGGTCCACCCCGGCGCGAAACTCACGGCCTTCCTTCTTCTCCAGGTCGCCGTTCATCGCGGGACTGTGCGACAGGCACAGGACCTCGATGTCGGTGTGGTTCGCGCCGTCAGAGGTGCGCGCACTGCTCATGGCTTGTTCTCCGTTCGACCTGGGCGGTACGCCACCTGCATGTTCGCCACGACGCGACCGTCGCCCGGACGGCACCCGTGGGGGCATTGGCGAATCAGGATCGCTCTATCATTTGAACTCTAAGTGTTAGGGCCGTCACAGTCAACACTCGATCATGCATGACCCGCTAAGAATCGCCTGTCAGGGCTCCAGCACGACCGGCAGCGTCTCGGCTCCACGCACCATGGTCGACGGCACGTAGGTCGCGGGCCCGCTCACTTCGAACCGGGGATAACGCACCAGGAGTTCGTCGAAGAAGGTCTGCACCTCCATGCGCGCGAGGTTCTGGCCGAGGCAGACGTGCTGGCCGTATCCGAAGGCCACGTTCCGGTTGGTCGACGCGCGCGCGATGTCGAACTCGCCCGCAGTCGGCCCGAAGGCCCGCTCGTCGCGATTCCCGGAGGCGTAGAGCATGATGAGGAAATCGCCCGCAGCGACCTGTTCGCCGGCCAGTTCGAGGTCGTGTTTGGCCGAACGCGCGAACGCTTGCACGGGGGTGACCCACCGGGCGATCTCCTCGACAGCGCCGACGCACAACGACGAGTCGGCGGCCAAGCGGGCGCGCTGATCGGGGTGGGCAGCCAGGGCCTGCACCCCGCCGGAGATCAGGTGCCGGCTGGTCTCCATGCCCGCGACGATCAGGACCCGACTGAGGTCGGCGAGTTCGCCCGGTGACATCGCGTGGCCGCAGATCTCCACACCGGTCAGCATCGATATCAGGTCATCGGTGGGAGAGTCGAATCGGCGTGCGACGAGATCGTCGAGAAAAGCGGTGAGTTCCTGCCGGTCGGCTTCCAATACTTGATCGTCGGGATGGTCGACTCTCTCGATCATCGCGTCCGTCCAACGACGAAAGTCCTTCCGGTCCCCTTCGCCGACACCCAGCAACTCCGACAGCACTGCGACCGGCACCTCGGCGGCGATGTGGTCGATGAAGTCGATCTCGGTGTCGCGGGGCGCCGCGTCGAGGATGTCGCAGATCAGCGCCCGAACCCGGTCGTGAAACTGATGGACCGCACGAGGAGTGAACCGCTTGTTGAGAATGTTGCGGTACTCGCTGTGCTCGGGTGGGTCACGGCGCAGCAGCGAACCACGTGGTGGCGGGCTCGCCTTGGCGTACACGTTCGCGTCGTTGACCAGCGTTCCTGCCATCGAGGTGAACGCCTCGGTGTCTGTGCCGACCCAACGGATATCTTCGTACCTGCTGATCAGCCGAACCCCGTCCTCGGCCTCGTAACAAGGTGCCTCGTCACGCAACCGACGCAGGATGTCGAAATAGTCGTCGCGCAGGAAGAATCCAGGCTTTTTGATGTTGATCTCTAGATCGGCCAACGACGCCGACGTTTCCGCCGTGCTGCTCATAAATTCTCCAGTTAGGGGGGGATCGGTATTGACTTAGTCAACTATCAGTAACGCATTCTTTGGACAGCCGTCAACGGCAACCTGAAGCGTCGCGCGGTCGACCTGGCCCTCCGTGAACGGGAGCAACACCAGCTCGTCGGATTCGTCGATCTGGAACACTGCAGGAGCAACGGACTCGCAGACCCCGTACGCCTCGCAGCGATCCCGGTTCACCTCGATACGCATTGCGGCGACTCAATACAGACCGGGAGTGGTCGACAGCAGAACGATCTTTCCGTCCTTGAGCTGCTCGTAATAGGAGTAGCGCGACATCAAGCGCGGGAACTTTCCGCCCAGACCCGTGTAGGGCGTGGTCGAGGTGTAAGGCATGGTGAAGCCGTACGTGTTGGCCGAGGTGAGGTTACTGAGCGCATTGAACACCGATGCGCGCGTCGGCGAGGTGAGTGTCTTCAGCACGTCCCGCACCATGTAGACACCAAGCCATGCATTCTCGGAGGCAGTGCCGATCTCCATGCCCTTGACGTTCTTCGTGTCGGCAAGGAACTGCTTCCCCCCTGCAAAGTCGGTGGTCGGATCCCGGTAGGACGCACAGAGGTAGATGCCGTTGCCCGCGGTACCGAGCGCCTTGAACTCCTTCGAGCCGAGCGACGTGGCCGCGATCGCGCCGGTATAGCCAGAGGACCGGGCCTGCAGAATGAACTGCTCATCGACCGGCGG
>CAJCHX010000545.1 GCA_903970215.1 Acidobacteriaceae bacterium | reverse complement strand
CACCACCGCCGCGTTCTGGATGCGGCGGCAGGCGCACGAGGCGGCCGTGCACCGCTGGGACGTGCAGAATGCGACCCCCGCCGGCGCCGATCCGGTTCCACCGGCGCTCGCCGTCGACGGCGTCGACGAGTGGACCGAGGTGTTCGTGCCGCGGTTCCTGGCTCGCAGCGCGGGGCTGCCCGACGACGTTCTCGGGCGCACGATCCACCTCCACGGCACCGACGTCCCGGACGCAGAGTGGATGTTCGAGTGCCGCCGCAACGGCCTCGGCGTCACCCGGGGCCATGCGAAAGGCGATGCGGCGCTGCGTGGCACCGTCTCCGACCTCCTACTCGCACTCTGGCGCCGGATCCCGTTGGACCGGTTGGACGTGCACGGCGATCGAGGCGTGCCGGACGCCCTGCTCGACGCGGTGGTCGTCACGTAGCCGGACCGTGATCGGCGGCGTGCGCGAAAGGACACGCGGGGCGACACGCCCAACACACCATCTTGGGCTTGGAGTCGGGCTGCACCGCAACGGGTAGTGTCGGTCGAGCCTAGTTCCGCCCGTTTCAGATCGAGGTGTCATGACCGAACCCACCGCCCACAGCCCTGCCGACGGCGCTCCCATCAAGCTGGTCAGCCGGGTGTCGGCGATCAACTGGAACCGCGTGCCGGACGACAAGGACGCGGAGGTCTGGGACCGACTCACCGGCAACTTCTGGCTGCCCGAGAAGGTGCCGGTGAGCAACGACATCCCGTCGTGGGGCACGCTGAACGCCGTCGAGAAGCAGCTCACGATGCGCGTGTTCACCGGCCTGACGCTGCTGGACACGATTCAGGGCACCGTCGGGGCGGTGAGCCTGATCCCCGACGCGACGACTCCGCACGAGGAGGCGGTGCTCACCAACATCGCGTTCATGGAATCGGTACACGCGAAGAGCTACAGCTCGATCTTCTCGACGCTGTGCAGTACCCGCGATATCGACGACGCCTTCCGCTGGTCGGAGGAGAACGAGCAGCTGCAGCGCAAGGCGCGGATCGTGATGGACTATTACCGGGGCGACGACCCGCTCAAGCGCAAGGTGGCGTCGACGCTGCTCGAGTCGTTCCTCTTCTACAGCGGGTTCTACCTGCCGATGTACTGGTCCAGCCGGGCGAAGCTGACCAACACGGCCGACATGATCCGCCTGATCATCCGCGACGAGGCGGTGCACGGCTACTACATCGGCTACAAGTACCAGCGCGGGCTCGAGACCCAGACGGTCGCCCGGCGGCAAGAACTCAAGGACTACACCTTCGAGTTGCTCTTCGAGCTGTACGACAACGAGACCGACTACACCGAGGCGCTCTACGACGAGGTGGGGCTCACCGAGGACGTCAAGAAGTTCCTGCGGTACAACGCCAACAAGGCGCTGATGAACCTCGGCTACGAGGCGATGTTCCCCAAGGACGAGACCGACGTGAACCCGGCGATCCTCTCGGCGCTCTCACCCAATGCCGACGAGAACCACGACTTCTTCTCGGGCTCCGGGTCGAGCTACGTGATCGGCAAGGCCGTGAACACCGAAGACGAGGACTGGGACTTCTAGAGCGCCACCTGGTTCAACCGACCCGTTGCGACGTCGAACACGAAGCGCCGCAGCGAGGTGGTGGCGGTCATAGAACTACATGCTCGGCCGCGCGATCAGGTGTGCACACGGTTCGGCTCGCGCTGGGCCGATCGTGGCGCGTCGAGCGGATCGAAGGTGGGGCTAGTCGACCTCGGGAAGACCGTCGCGGGCAGCCCACTCCAGTAGCTCGTCCAGCCGGTAGGCCACGTCGTCGATTTCGGCGTGCGGGTCGCCGATCCGTGAGAAACGTTGCGGCACAGTCGATATGGTGAAGTCCGACGGGTGAGCATCGGGAACCTCGTCCCACTCGAGCGGCGCCGACACCGTCGCCTCTCGGGTGCCGCGCACCGAGTATGCGCAGGCGATCGTGTGGTCACGGGTGTTCTGGTTGAAGTCGACGAACACCGCGGCAGGGTCGCGGTCTTTGCGCCACCAGGCCGTGGTCACGTCGTCGGGTGCCCGCCGCTCGACCTCACGGGCGAACGCAAGGGCTGCGGTCCGCACATCGCCGAAGCCCCACTCCGGCGCGATCCGCACGTACACGTGCAACCCGTCGCCGCCGGAGGTTTTCGGAAAGCCCCGAATCCCCAAGTCGAACAACACCTCTCGGGCCACCGCGGCGACCCGTTGCACGCGCTCCCAGGGGCACTCGGGCATCGGGTCGAGGTCGATGCGCCACTCGTCCGGACGCTCGGTGTCGGCCCGCCTCGAATTCCACGGATGGAACTCGACCGTGGACATCTGCGCCGCCCAGATCACCGTCGCGAGTTCGGTGACCACCACCTCGTCGGCCGTGCGCCCGTACCGCGGGAAGTAGATCTCCACGGTCTGGAGCCAGTCGGGGGCGCCCGCGGGGATGCGCTTCTGATGCACCTTGGGACCCGCCACGCCCTTCGGGTACCGATGCAGCATCGTCGGCCGTTCGGCGAGCGCGCGGACGATACCGTCGCCCACCGATTCGTAGTACCGGATCACGTCGAGCTTGGTCGCGCCGATGGCAGGGAAATACACCCGCTCCGGGCTGGTGACCCGGACGGTGCGTGTCCCCACGGTCAGCTCGACCGGTTCG
>CAJCHX010000544.1 GCA_903970215.1 Acidobacteriaceae bacterium | reverse complement strand
TCCACGGAGGACCTCGAGGCCGCTTCGGCCTGAGTGGTGCGGCCCCCGCCGGTTCCGGCCGGCGGGGGTCGACTTCGGGGTGGCGCGCCCCCGCTGATCGGCCCGAGCCGCCCGACCGGACCGTTCGGGCCGGCTCGGGACCGCCTCGTTCCGACGTTGTTTGCAGAAAGTGTTCCGGAACGCAGCCACACCGGAAAGAAAACTTCTGATGGCCGGGAGAAGATCACCCGCTCGAGTCCGGCCCGAGGTTATCCTTCGAGTGTCGTCGCGCGGGGGGCCTGCCTTTCGGTCGTCTATTCCGGCGCGCGACGCACAGCCCCACTACAAGAAAGAGGCCACTGCCATGGCGCAGAAAGTGCAGGTCGTGTTGACCTGTGATCTCGACGATGCGGAAGTTCCTGCCGTCGACACCGTGACCTTCGGGTTCGAGGGTTCGTCGTATTCCTTCGAGTTGTGCGAGCACCACCTCGAGGAGTTCACCAAGACGATGCAGGGATTCGTGGCATCGGCCCGCCTGGCCGAGGGCCCGCGCCGGCGCCGCAGCGGCACCGCCGGTCCCGGCCGCAGCGCCCGCCGGTCGACCACCGACGGCCCATCCGACATCCGGGTCTGGGCGCGCGAGCACGGCTACACGGTGAACGAGCGGGGGCGCATCCCCGCCGACGTGCGCGACGCCTACGAGGCGGCCCACTGACACTGCGCCGGCGCCGGCCGGGATTGCCGGCCGGCGCCGTGAAGCGGTAACCTTTCTGATGGCCCGGTCACGGGTCGACCCCCCGGTGCTTCGACGCCGGGGCCAACTGATCGTTCGAGCCAGAGAAATCCGGTGCGCCTTCGGGCGCTGAAATGGGCCCCGGCCCAGCCCGACGAGGCGAGAGGCACCCTGTGGTCCCGCTTGCGCGTCGCCGAGACCACCGAGGAAGTGCCGATGGACAATCCGAGAGCCGAGAAGGTCGCCGTCGTCGACGAGGTGCGAGCCAAGTTCGACGAGGCCGACGCGGCCATCCTCACCGAGTACCGGGGGCTGAAGGTCAAGGACCTCGCTGAGCTGCGCCGCACCCTCCGGGCGAACGGCGGCGACTACAAGGTCTACAAGAACACGCTGGTCCGCCTGGCGACCAACGAGCTCGGCCTGGCCGACCTCGACCCGATGCTCACCGGGCCGACCGGAATCGCCTTCGTGAAGGGCGACGCAGCCGCCGTGGCCAAGTCCCTCAAGGACTTCAGCCGCACGAACGCGCTGCTGGTGGTGAAGGGTGGGGTCCTCGGCGACAAGATCCTCGACGACCGGGAGACCTCGGCCCTGGCCGAGCTGCCGTCGCGCGAGGTCCTCCTCGCCCGCCTGGCCGGCGGCATCGCCGCCCCCCTCCAGCAGCTGGCCGGCCTGCTGCAGGCCCTGCCCCGGAACTTCGCCTACGGCCTGGCGGCCCTCCGCGACCAGGTGGAGGCCTCCGGCGGCGCCGGGTCCGCCCCCGCCGACGAGCCGGCGGCCGACAGCCCCGCCACCGCCGAGCCGGAGGCGGAGCACCCCGCCGACGCCGCCGCCACCGAGTCCGCCGGCGCCCCGCAGGCCACCCCGGACGCCGAGGAGCCCTCCGAGGCTCCGACCGAGTCCTGACCGAACCGTCCCTTACCACCCCGATCACCGACACCACTAGGAGCACCGCCACCATGGCCACCAAGGAAGAGATCCTCGACAGCATCGCCGCCCTCACCGTCCTCGAGCTCTCCGAGCTGCTGAAGGACTTCGAGGAGCGCTTCGGCGTCACCGCCGCCGCCCCGGCCGCCGTCGTCGCCGCCCCCGCCGCCGGAGGCGGGGCCGACGCGCCCGCCGCCGAGGAGCAGGACGAGTTCGACGTCGTGCTGACCGGCGCCGGCGACAAGAAGATCCAGGTCATCAAGGAGGTCCGCTCGCTGACCAGCCTCGGCCTGAAGGAGGCCAAGGACCTCGTGGACAGCGCCCCCAAGCCGGTCCTCGAGAAGGTCAGCAAGGACGACGCGGCCAAGGCCAAGGCCGCCCTCGAGGGCGCCGGCGCCACCGTCGAGGTCAAGTAGCACCACTCGCTCGTCGGTGCCCGGGTCGGCCGCGCCGGCCCGGGCACCGTCGCGCCCGCGCCCGCCCCGGTGCGCAGCCAGCCTCGAAGGCCGGGGGCGGGCCGGGCGAGCGGGCAGGATGGGTCGGGACGATCCTGGAGGGCAGCGATGGCGACCATCGACGACAGCAATCTGGCCGGCCGGCTGGCGACCGAGGCCGGCGAGCTCCTGGTCACCCTGCGCCGGGAGGCCTTCGCCGCCGGGCGGACGGGGAAGGAGGCCGGCGCCATCGGCGACCGGCGGTCGAACGAGCTGCTCCTCGCGGCGCTCGGGTCGGAACGGCCCGGTGACGCCGTGCTGTCGGAGGAGGCGGTCGATGACCCGGCCCGGTTGGACGCCGAGCGGGTCTGGATCGTGGACCCCCTCGACGGGACGCGCGAGTACGGCCTGGAGGGGCGGGAGGACTGGGCCGTGCACGTCGCCCTGTGGGAGCGGGGCCGGGAGGTCACCGCTGCGGCCGTGGCGCTGCCCGCCGCCGGCCTCACCCTGAACGCCGACGAGCCGCTGCCGCTGCGGGCCGGGCCGGCCCGGGATGGCGGTCCGATCCGGACCGTGGTGAGCGACAGCCGGCCGCCAGGGTGGCTGCCGGCGCTCGGCGAGGAGGTGGCGGTCGAGATCGTGGCGATGGGCTCCGCGGGGGCGAAGGCCATGGCGGTGGTCCGGGGCGACGCGGACGCCTACGTGCACAGCGGCGGCCAGTACGAGTGGGACTCGGCCGCCCCGGTCGGCGTGGCCCTGGCCCACGGCTTCCACGCCTCGCGCCTCGACGGGTCGCCGCTGCGCTACAACCAGGAGAACCCGTACCTGCCGGACCTGGTCATCTGCCGGTCGGACCTGGCCGAGGCGCTCCTCGCCGGGCTCCGCCGGGCCGGCGCCGCCTGAGCCCGCGCCGGGCCCGGCGCACCGGTCAGAGCTCGGTGAGGCGGGGGGCGCCGGCGTCCTTGGCCGAGATCTGGGACCGGTCGTCGGGGTCGAGGGGCAGCGGCCAGGCGATGGCCAGGTCCGGGTCGAGGGGGGTCACGGCCACGCCGGCCATGCCCGGCACCCACTCCTCGGAGAAGGCGTACACGTACTGGGTGTCGGCGGTGGACTGGAACCCATTGCACACCCCCGCGGGCACCAGGACCTGCACGCCCGGCTCGAGGGGGACCGTCACCACGGTCCCGAAGGTGGGCGAGTCCCGCCGGGCGTCGAGGTACACCCCGAGCGCGGCGCCGCTCGCCACCGCCACCAGCTTGGTCATGGCCTCGCCGTGCAGGCCCCGGACGGCGCCGCGGGCGGTGCCGGTGACGTTCATCTGCACCCACGGGCCGAGGGAGGGCAGGCCGGCGTCGGCGAACGCCGACGCCCGGTAGAACTCCCGCACCGTGCCCCGCTCGTCGGTCACCTGCTTCATGGTCAGCTTGACCAACCCGCCGATGCGGGTCGGTTCGGCGGCGAAGGGGACGATCTCGGTCACCCCGTGATCGTGGCACAGGGCAGGAGTACCTGACTCCGGCGGTAAGGTATCCGGACTCCTCGGGGAGGCCGAACCGCCATGACAACGACCCTCACGCACCTCCAGCGCCTGGAAGCCGAGAGCATCCAGATCCTTCGCGAAGCCGTGGCCGAGAGCGAGCGGCCGGTGATGCTGTACTCCATCGGCAAGGACAGCTCGGTCATGTTGCACCTGGCCCGCAAGGCGTTCCACCCGTCGGTGCCACCGTTCCCGCTGCTGCACGTCGACACGACCTGGAAGTTCAAGGCGATGTACGAGTTCCGGGCCGAGGTGGCGGAGAAGACGGGCATGGAGCTGCTCGTGCACCGCAACCCGTGGGCGTTGGAGCACGGCATCAACCCGTTCGACCACGGCTCGGCGGTGCACACCGACGTGTGGAAGACCGAGGGGCTGAAGCAGGCGCTCGACGAGCACAAGTTCGACCTGGCCTTCGGCGGCGCCCGCCGGGACGAGGAGAAGTCGCGGGCCAAGGAGCGGGTGTTCTCCATCCGCAGCGCCCAGCACCGCTGGGACCCCAAGGCGCAGCGGCCCGAGCTGTGGCGGCTCTACAACGCCCGGACCAGCCCGGGGGAGAGCGTGCGGGTCTTCCCGCTGTCGAACTGGACCGAGCTCGACATCTGGCAGTACATCCACCTCGAGGGCATCGAGCTGGTGCCCCTCTACTTCTCGGCTCCCCGCCCGGTGGTGGAGCGCGACGGCGCGCTGATCATGGTGGACGACGACCGCATGCCGCTGCACCCGGGCGAGACCCCGGAGCTGCGCAGCGTGCGGTTCCGGACCCTCGGCTGCTACCCCCTGACCGGGGCGGTGGAGTCCACGGCCGCGACCTTGACCGAGATCATCCAGGAGATGCTCCTCACCACCACCTCCGAGCGCCAGGGGCGGGTCATCGACCACGACAGCTCCGGGTCGATGGAGAAGAAGAAGCAGGAGGGCTACTTCTAGATGTCGGCTCACCAGTCGGACCTGATCGCCACCGACATCGACGCGTACCTCCTCGAGCAGCAGCACAAGGACCTCCTGCGGTTCATCACCTGCGGCAGCGTGGACGACGGCAAGTCGACGCTGATCGGCCGGATGCTCTACGAGTCGAAGATGGTCTTCGAGGACCAGCTGACCGCCCTCGAGGCGGACTCCAAGCGAGTCGGGACCCAGGGCGGCGACCTGGACTTCGCGCTGCTCGTCGACGGGCTGTCGGCCGAGCGGGAGCAGGGCATCACCATCGACGTCGCCTACCGCTTCTTCTCCACCGCCAAGCGCAAGTTCATCGTGGCCGACACGCCCGGCCACGAGCAGTACACCCGGAACATGGTCACCGGCGCGTCCACCGCCGACCTGGCCGTGATCCTGATCGACGCCCGCAAGGGGGTGCTCACCCAGACCCGCCGCCACAGCTACCTGGTGTCGCTGCTCGGCATCGGCCGGGTGGTGGTGGCGGTGAACAAGCTCGACCTGGTCGGCTACTCGCAGGAGGTGTTCGACTCGATCGAGGCGGACTACCGAGCCTTCGCGACGCGCATCGGCCTCGACGACGTGACCGCCATCCCGCTGTCCGCGCTGCGGGGGGAGAACCTGACCGAGCCAAGCGCGGAGATGCCGTGGTACGACGGGCCGGCGCTGATGCCGTTCCTCGAGACGGTGCCGCTGTCGCACGCCCGGCCGGACGCGCCGTTCCGGATGCCGGTGCAGTGGGTGAACCGCCCCGACCTCGACTTCCGGGGGTTCTCGGGCACCGTCGTCGGGGGCACGATCCGCCCGGGCGACACGGTGCGGGTGCTGCCGTCGGGGCGGACGAGCACGGTGGCTCGCATCGTCACCTTCGACGGCGACCTCGACGAGGCCGGCCTCGACCGGTCCGTGACCCTGACCCTGACCGACGAGATCGACGTGAGCCGGGGGGATGTCCTGGTCGCGGCGGACGACCCGGCGCAGGTGTCGGACCAGATCCGTGCGCACGTGGTGTGGATGGGGGAGGACAAACTCCTCCCCGGGCGGCCCTACCTGCTCAAGTCGGGGGCCAGGACCCTGACGGCCACCCCGTCGGCACCCGACGAGGTCATCGACGTCAACACCCTGGAGCGACGCGAGTCCGAGACACTGCGCCTGAACGAGATCGGCGTCGTGGACCTCGTGCTGTCGGCGCCGCTGGTGTTCGACCCCTACCTCGCCAACCGCGACACCGGCGGGTTCATCCTGATCGACCGGCTCACCAACGCGACCGTCGCCGCCGGGATGATCGACGGCGCGGCCCGCCGCTCGACCAACATCCACTGGCAGTCGATCGAGGTGGGCAAGGAGGCCCACCTGAGCCTGAAGGGCCACGGCGCCGGCGTCGTCTGGCTGACCGGGCTGTCGGGTTCGGGGAAGTCCACCATCGCCAACCTGCTGGAGAAGCGCCTCCACAGCGACGGCGTGCACACCTTCCTGCTGGACGGGGACAATGTCCGCCACGGCCTCAACCGGGACCTCGGCTTCTCGGAGGAGGACCGGGTGGAGAACATCCGGCGGGTGGCCGAGGTGGCCCGGCTCATGGTCAACGCCGGACTCGTGGTGATCGTGGCGTTCATCTCGCCGTTCCGCTCCGAGCGGGCCTTCGCCCGCAGCCGGGTGGGCAGGGGCGAGTTCATCGAGGTCTTCGTCGACACCCCCCTCGACGTGGCCGAGTCGCGCGACCCGAAGGGCCTGTACCGCAAGGCGCGCGCCGGCGAGCTCACCAACTTCACCGGGATCGACTCGCCCTACGAGCCGCCCGAGGCGCCCGAGCTGCGCATCGACACCGCCGACACCACCCCCGACGAGGCGGTGGAGCGGATCGTGGCCACCCTCGTCGGGCACTGGATCATTCCGGCCGGCTAGGTACCGGGCTTTCGAAGTCGTGGCGCAGTGCGCGGTGGTGAAGCGCGCCAGGCACCCGCCATCCCGCTACCGCGACGACGACGCCCAGCGCGACAACCCGGAGCGTTCCCTCGGTCGGCCCCGCGAGTCCAGTCCAGCACCGTCCGGTAGCGAGAGCGAAGCCGGCGAGCGGGCCCTCCCCCGCCAGCGCTCTCCGAGGTGGCGGGGGACTGCTCACCTCGGAGAGCGCAGGGAACGCAGGAGCGGCTACTTGATGGTGTAGGCGTACGGCAGGACGTCGACCTCGTTGCCGCTGTACTGGGCGTAGGGCGGCACGTCGGTGGTGTCGTCGTCGATGTAGAGGTCACCGTGGACCTTCGACCCGGGGGCGCCGGTCGGGGTGATGCTCACCACGATCGTTGCGGACTGGCCGGGCTCGATCACGACGGGGGTGTAGGTCGACGACGGATCCGTCGACTCGAGCCACAGGTCGCCGGTGGGCGAGGACACTGCGGCGTCGAAGGGCTTGGTCACCGCCGTCATCGAGGTGCTGACCGTGGCCGCAGTGGCGGGTGCGGTGTAGGGACCGCACTCGTCGGGCACGACGAACCAGACGCCGGTGGTGGTGCGCCCCCCGCTCGGGGTGTAGGTGGACGAGGCGTCCGTGCTGCAGAGCGGGGCGGTGCTGGGGGAGGAGCTGGCCACGTCGGGGTCGCCGGCGTCGGGGCTGTAGTCGAACATGACCGGCACCGAGCCCGTGGCCGTCACCGAGAGGCTCGAGGTCTCCGTCGGGACGAAGTAGTACGGCTCGCTGGTGGTGAGGGGCAGGGCGATGTCGCTCGACGGGGTGAACGACGTCAGCGGCAGGGCCGTCTGGCCGTCGAGTCGGGCGTCGGTGAAGTACTCCTCGGGGGCAGAGCCGTGATTGGTGACCCGCACCGGCACCTCGTAGGTCGTGCCGGCGACCAGCTTGGTCTTGGTGCTGTCGGGGAGGGCGGCGGCGTGCGCACTGGTGGTGTCGAAGCGCACGTTGCCGGTGAACACCTGCGACAGCTCGTCGCCGACGATCGGCTCGGCGAAGTCCACGATCAGGGTCCAGGTGCCGGGCGTCGGATCCACCACGCTGGTGGTCAGGGTGGTGCCGTTGACCCCCTGCAGGCTGTTCTGCCCGTAGCCCAGCGCGTCCCCGTCGGGGTTGACGAGGTAGGCGCCGACGGGATCACCGGCGTCGTTGCTCAGCGCCACGTTGGCCGTGATGTTCGACACGGACCGGCCGACGTTGAACTCGTAGAAGTCCTCCTGGCCCTGGCCGTTCGGGCGGCCGTTGCCGCCGGTCAGGACGCCGGTGAAGTGGCCGCCTGCCTTGACGTCGATCAGGCTGCGCAGCGTCACGGGGATGGTGGTCGTCCCGCCGTCGTTGCTCCCGAGGGCGATGGTGTGCACGAGGATCGAGCCGGACCCGTCGCCGGGGCTCGAGGGCGTCGAGGCCTTGACGGTGAAGGTCTTGCTCTGGCCCGGCTTGAGGACGAGGTAGTGCGGGGACGTGGTGGCGAAGGGGACGGCCTTCTCCGTGGCGATGCGCCACGGGACCGTGCCGTTCGTCCCGCCGGCGCTGGCCAGGTCACCGAAGATCACACCTGTCCAGGTGCCGGGCGTCGGCTTGGTCACGTCGACATTGCCGTAGTTCCCGACGCCCTGGGGCAGCGAGTGGGCTGCGAGACGACCCTTCGGATCGATCAGGATGAGCCGCACCCGGGAGTTGTTGCCGTTGGCCGGGTCGCCGGGGTAGGCGATGGAGCCGTCCAGGCGCTGCTGGCCGGCGGGCACGGTGAAGGTGAACTCGCCGTAGTTGTTCTGAAGGCCCTGGTAGTTCGCGAACTGCGGGCTGGTGGCGTCGTTCAGGGTCACGCTGCCGGTCTGGACGTTCTCGTCCGGGCCGAGGGTCCGGCCCGACAGCAGGACCAGCTCCTTGCCGGAGCCCGTGTTCGTCGCGGTGACCGGGAACTTCTCGGTCGTGCCCGGCTGATCCACGGCGTTCAGCTGGCTGGTGGACAGGGCCACCGTGTGGCCGACCGGTGCGGGGGTGGTCTTCGCCGACGGCATGGACTCGGCCATCTCGACGGCCTTGTAGCTGTCGAGGAGGCCGGCGCCCTGCTCGGTGGCGGGGGCGCCGATGTCGTCGGCGGTGCTCACGAGGATCTGCTTGACCACCGCCGGGGTGGGGTCGGTGCCGTGGTGGGTCTTGGCGTAGGCCTGGATGACCAGCGCTGCGGCCCCGGCCACGAACGGCGAGGACTCGCTGGTGCCGCCGGACTCCTCGACGTCGGAGGGTTCGCCCTTGAAGTTGGTGCATTCGGTGTAGATGGCGGTGTCGGTGCTGCAGGAGGCGAAGCTCAGGTCGCCGGGTGCGACGAGGTCGACGGTCCCGCCGGTCTCGTCGTAGCCACCGGAGCTGAGCGAGCTGATGTTGTCGTCGAGCCAGCCGGTGGTGGCGAAGTAGCGGGCGGCGGCGTAGTTGGTCTGGGCGTAGAAGCGGAAGTCGGTCGAGCCGCCGACGGAGATCACGTTCGGGTCGGTGGCGGGGGAGCCGATGGTGTTGGTGGACCCGGCGTCACCGCTCGAGACGCTCACCGTGACGCCGGCGGCGACCGCCGCGTCGTCGAACTGATCGGTCACGTCCAGGGCGGACACGTCGGGGAAGGGGTTGGAGCCGAACGACTCGTTCAAGACGTTGACGTGGTCGGTCTCGACGGCGTAGTTGATGGCCTGCAGGAAGTTCGACTCGCTGGTGAGCTCGTTGGTGCCGAACACGTCGAGGCCGACGAGGCTGGCGCCGGGGGCCACGCCTTCGATGCGGATGTTGCAGGGGGTGGAGTCGCTCTGGGCGCCGAAGCTCGACACGTCGTAGACGTGGGTTCCCTGGCCGGCGATGGTGTTCGCGTCGAGGAACGCCTCGTCGCCGCCGGTCGGCTGCCCGGGGCCGTCACCGCTGAAGTCCTGGTAGTCGCCGCCGGTCGAGGTGGAGAAGACCGAGGTGCCGTTGCCCCGGATGAAGTTGACGTTGTTGGTGTCGACGCCGTCGGCGATCCACGCCACCTTGACGCCGGCGCCGGTGATCCCGAGGGAGCGGGCCGTCTTGGCGCCCGGGGTGTCGGAGTCGGTGTGGGTGAGCGACAGACCCTCGGGGTCGAGCTGGACCGAACCGTTGGCGCCGCAGGCGCCGGGGATGGTGTTCGCGGTGAGGGAGGTGCTCTGCGTGGTCGTGGTGGGGGTGGTCGTCGCCTGGGCGGGGCCGCCCTTGATGCTGACGTCGGGGATGACCTTCGACACGGCCGGGTTGGCCACCAGGCGGGCCCGCTCGCCGGAGGACACGGTGGCGGCGAAGGCGTCGACCAGGCGATAGGACTTGACGTGGGTGGCGTGCACCATGCGCAGCTCCCGGAGCAGCGGCGCCTGGGCGGCCTGCGCCTCCTCGGCGTGCACGGCCATGGTGTGGCTGCCGACCTTCGCCTTGCCGAACTGCTTCTTCATGACGATGATCACGTGGCGGTTGACGTTCTTGGACAGCGACGCCGCCAACGACGCGGTGAGCGGCGCCTCCGCCGCCCGGTGCGCGCTCCGGGCGGCCGGGGTCGCCGCCGAGGCCGCGAGCTGGCCGCCGAGCATGGTCGGGACCAGGGCGGCCGCGGCCACGATCGACGCTGCGGCCGCCGGCCGCAGTCGCCGCTTCCCCCCGGTGCGTGCGTGCGCAATCGAACGCTTGGTGCTCATGTGGTTGCCCTCCTGCCACGGCGCGGGTGCCACACCCGACGCCGATTCTGACCGTAGCAGGGCAAACTGGAACAAACGTTACGAACGTGTTGCGACGTCCCGACCGTTCTTCGCGGCTTGCGCAATGTCGTACCCACGGTGGTCGGTTCTCTAGGATTCGCGCATGGACCAGACCGGAGCCGACCGTGTCCAGCCTGCGGTGACGACCCAGGCGGTCATCCTCGCCGGGGGCAAGGGCTCACGCCTGAAGCCCTACACCGACACCCTCCCGAAGACCCTCATCGAGATCCCCGGCACGAACCGGCCGATCCTCGGCCACCAGCTCGACTGGCTGGCCGAGGAGGGCGTGACCGACGTGGTGGTGTCCTGCGGTCACCTCGCCGAGGTGCTCCAGGACTGGGTGGCCAGGGAGGACCTGCCGGTCCGGGTCGAGATCGTGGTGGAGACCGAGCCCCTCGGCCGCGGCGGCGGCCTGAAGCTGGCGGCCGCCTCGCTGCCCCGACCGGAGGAGTCGTGGTTCGCCACCAACGGCGACATCTGGACCCGCTTCTCCCTGCGGGACATGGCCGACTTCCACCGGGAGCGCGACGCCTGCGCCACCCTGGCCCTGGCCAGCCCGCGCATCCCGTGGGGGGTGGTGGAGCTCGACGACCTCGGGCGCATCCACGACTTCATCGAGGCGCCCCCGGTGCCCTGGCCCATCAACGCAGGCCTCTACGTGTTCTCCGAGGACTTCGCCGAGCTGCTCCCCGAGCGGGGTGACCACGAGCGCACCACCTTTCCCGCCCTCGCCCACGAGGGCCGGCTGGCGGGCTTTCCCATCCCGAGCGGGCACTACTGGCGGGCGATCGACACCGCCAAGGACATCCAGGAGGCGGCCCGGGAGCTGGCGGGGCTGGCAGCCTGAGTCGAGCCGCTCGGTCCGTGACTTCGATGGACGCTCCGTTTCGGCTTTCGAGCCTCCTCCGGATCGAAGCGCTGCAGAGTCGCCTGAGGAATCTGAACGCCGCCTGCACCACTCCCTGTCGATGCTAGGTTTGGTGGTGTGGGGGAGGGGCCACGGTGTTGATTGGGATGACGAGGTGAGTCGTCTCGGCGTGGCACTGATCGTCTCGTTTGCCATCGAGGTGACCGCTGGCTTCGGCATCGCCTGGCTCGTGACCCAGTCACAGATCGCCGGAATCGGATTCTGGGCGTCGCTTCCCGGAACGGCGCTGGTCATCCTCCTCGCTGTTCGAGTCACAGCGGTTCTGACTGGGGAACCCTCCTCGTCGAAGCGCAGCGAGCGGGCCAGTGCGGCTCAGCCAAGTCGAAGCATCGCCACAGAGGAGTAAGCGGCGTTACAGCCGGCCGGGCGTCCACCCAGCACGAATCAGCCAGCCAGCCCGACTGCTGCGAACGTGAAGCCGGCGCGCCTGGCGGCCAGAGGGTCGATGACATTTCGGGTGTCGTAGATCCGATGCGCCATCATGCGGGCTCGTGCCTTGCCCAGGTCGATCCAGCGAAACTCGTCCCACTCCGTGAGCACGACCAGCGCCACTGCGTCGTCGCATGCGCTCAAGGCGTCGCCCGCCACCGAGAAGCTCTCGAAACCTGAGGGGTGTGTGGGGTCGTAGGCGGTCACGCAGGCTCCGGCGTCCGTCAGGCGTTTGATCACCTCGAGTGCGGGTGAGTCGCGTAGATCGTCCGTCCGAGCCTTGAAGGTCAGGCCCCACGCCGCGATCCTCTGTCCCGCCAAACTTCCACCGACCATCTCAGTGAGGCGATCGACCACGCGCTGGTGCTGGGCCCGGTTCACGTCGATGACCCCGCGCAGGAGACCGAAGTCGTAGCCAGCTTGCTCCGCAATACTGACCAGCGCCTGCGAGTCTTTGGGAAAACAGGAGCCGCCCCACCCCGGCCCCGGGGCAAGGAAGGCGCTGCCGATGCGCTTGTCGTAGCCCATCCCCAGCACGACGTCACGGACGTTCGCCCCCACCGCCTCGCACACGTTGGCCATGGCGTTCACGAAGCTCACCTTGGTGGCCAGAAACGCGTTCGAGGCGTACTTGATCGTCTCGGCCGTCGGTGGATCCGTCACCACGACCGCAGTGCGAATGGCGGAGAAGAGCTCGGTCACCTTGATGGCCGCTGTCGCAGAGTCCGCGCCGACGACGATGCGGTCCGGGTTCAAGAAGTCGTGCACTGCAGATCCCTCCCGGAGGAATTCAGGGTTCGAGACGACGAACACGTCGTCTCGCTGCAACGCCCGTTCGACGACATGTGTCGAGCCCACCGGCACGGTGGACTTGTTGACGACGATCGTCTCTGGCCGCAGATGAGGACCGATGGTCGCTGCGGCCGCTTCCACGTAGCTCAGATCAGCCGACCCGTCCTCGTCCTGGGGCGTCGGGACACAAAGGAACACGAAGTCGACCTCGGGGACGGCACGGTCGCTGCCGTGGACGAATCGGAGCAGACCTTTCTCCAAGCCGGTCTGCACGAGGTCCTCGAGACCTTCCTCCACGATCGGGATCCGACCGTCGTTCAGCGCATTGACCTTGTCCTCGACCACGTCGGCGGCGATGACCTCGTGGCCGAGGTGCGCGAGGCACGCTGCGGTCGTGAGGCCAACGTAACCAACACCGATGACAGCGACACGCATCTATGGGCTCCTCACCGCTTGGGGGGGTCGGGGATCAGGACGCTACTAGCATCGCAATGGGCGGTTGCGCGTCCACAAACGTGAGAGGCCCTGCAAGTGTTGAATGCGAGTACGTCTGAATTCCTGGCTGGTTCCGTCCCGACGGCCAACGTTGCGGTATCCCGGCGGCCCACGTGCCTTGCCGGGGTTGGCGCGCTGAGCGGAGCATGAACGTAGTTCTGCTGACAAATGCCGCCATGCAAGACAAGCTCGGCGGGCTAGAGCGGTACGTGTCTGAGTTGGCGCGACAACTTGCGCTTCGCGGCAACCAGGTGGTGCTCGTGTGCAAGGCGACGCAACCCGGACAGGCGCACATCGAAACGACACCAGAGGGCGTGGAGCTTCGACGCCATCCAGTCCCACCGAAGGACAGGCCAACTTTTGCGGTCGAGTATCCCGTTGCGATCATGCGGGGTGTTGCCAGGGAGCTGTCTGCGGTGGGCCCGGATCCCATCGTCCACGGTCACTACGCTCTGACAACTCTACCGGTGACTGTTCTTCGTCGTGCCTATGTCTACACTTTTCATGCCCCGGTCTACAAAGAGGCCCTTTCGGAACGGCAGGAGTCGTATTTTCTCCCCCAAGCGGGGGAGCGAGTCCTCGTGGCAGGCCTGAAGTCCATGGAGCGCCGAGTCGTGAAACGCGCATCGTCGCTGATTGCACTCAGTGGCTTCATGCGGACCGAGCTGGCCGAGCTCGACGGTCTCGCTGCCGACCGAGCCGTGGTCCTGCCGGGCGGGGTGGACACCGACTGGTTCCGACCAGGCTCCCCGGAGCCTGCGCCCGGGGCAGAGGAGGCGGCTCCACTGCTGTTCGCTGCACGAAGGCTTACGACAAGGACCGGCGTCCTCGAACTGGTGGCGTGCCTCCCGAGACTCATCACCCGCTGGCCGGCACTGCGCCTGGTCGTGGCAGGCGATGGGCATCAGCGGGCCGAGATCGAGCGGCGAGTGGCGATGCTGCAGCTCGACGATCACGTCCAGCTGCTCGGTCGGGTCTCCGACGAGGAGCTCCGGACGTGGTACCAGCGCGCTGACCTGTGTGTCACCCCCACGCAGGCGCTCGAGGGCTTCGGTCTGGCCACGGCCGAGGCCCTCGCGTGTGGGACTCCGGTCATGGTCACGCCGATCGGTGCCAACGCAGAGGTGGCGCGTGCAGTCGACGAGCGCTTCGTCGCACGAGATGCCTCCAGCGCATCCATGGCGGAGGCCATTGCTCGCCTGCTCGGCGAAAAGACCTCGGGCGCCGCTCTGGGAGCGCGCGCGCGGCAGGTCGTGGAGGAGCGGTGGTCGTGGGGTCGCGTCACCGACGACCACCTCGAGATCTACGAGCGTCACCTTGCGGCACGCCACGACGCAGTCGGCTCCTCAGCCCGCAAGGCGGGTGCTTGACGATGTGCGTCGCTCGGCGTACCTTTTTCGGTGGTCGGTGACACGACGCCCTTGTCGGAAGCTGGTGTGTTGGCCTAAGCTGCTGAGTTGCCGTGGTCGCCCGTTACGCTGCTCCTGAAGTATCTCAGGGGTTCTGGCGCGCCCCCACGGCGTCTCAGCCCCCCTCTCTGCGCCAGGAGTAGGCCTTGCCGTCACGTACCCCCTCCCGGGAGCGCTTCTCGTTCGCGAACCTGGACGAAGTCCAGCCGCTCCCGGACCTGATCTC
>CAJCHX010000543.1 GCA_903970215.1 Acidobacteriaceae bacterium | reverse complement strand
CGCACCTCGTCGGTCGTGGCACCGGTGCTTGGGCTCGAACAAAAGCGCTCAAACCGGCGCACGCGCCTGGCGGACAAGCAGCGGAGATATGTGCAGTGTAGTCTCGCATACGGCAAAGTTGATCGGCTATGTGGTCGTTTTCGTTTGCTTATCTCAAAGCGGAGGTGGGTCGTGCCTGACCAGCGGGTGTGCTTTGTTCTCCAGGTTCGGCCCGAGGCGGTGGAGGAGTACCGCGCACGTCATGCCGCAGTGTGGTCCGAGATGCGCGCGGCGCTGGCGCGCGCGGGGTGGCGCAACTATTCGATCTTCCTCCGCGACGACGGGATGATGATCGGATACGTGGAGACCGACGACTTCGCTGCCGCTCAGGCCCGGATGCGCGAGACGGAGGTCAACGCGCGTTGGCAGGCGGAGATGGCGCCGCTGTTCGCCTCCCTGGGAGCGGCGCAACCGGATCAGGCGGTGACACCGATCCCGGAGATATTCCACCTGGACTGATGTCGTCGTTGACCATCGGCGCCGACGGTTCTGCCCCACCATCAACACCGGCCCGCGCGGCGCGAGCGGCGTCTGGCCGACGCCATCGCTCATACGGTGACGAGTTCGATGTCCAGCAACTCGCTCACGGCACGCAGCTCGGGCAGGCGGTGCCCGGTTCCCAGCGCCCAGTGGTGGTTGACAGCGGTGGCGCTCCATTCGTCGCACCACTCGCCGGGGTCGCGTCCAAAATCCACTCGCGAGCTCGTGTTGCCGATGGCGAGTAACGGGCCTGCCACGACCGTCCCCTCGGAGACGACCATCCGGTAGTGGCCATCTCGCATCTGCGTCAAGCCCAGTGCTGTGACGGGGCCATGTGCGACATCGAACTCGACCGAGACTCCGTAACCACGTTTGCCGTGGTACACGCCAAGGCCACGCAGCAACGGGCGCCGATCGCTGATACCGATGTGGGCGGGGCCGTCGTGACCCATCTCCACGACGTCGTCGCTGAAGTTGAGCGCCTGTATCTCTGTGAATGACCCGCCGGCGCCGAGCCGATCCATGATCAGCATCGCCAGTGAGGTGCGCAACTCGTACTCGCCGCAGGTTGGGATGTGCGCTGCGGTGAGCTGGGATGCGCCGAGGATCATCCCGGCGCCGAGACGCTCGTGCAGCTCACCCTCCAGCCCGCGGTGGTAGTAGGCGAGCGAGTCGAGCTCGAAGTCCTGAACCAACTCTCCCATGCCGACCGCCACACGCGCCGCCCACGCAAGGTCATCCTCGTCGACCGATGCATCGAGGTCGAACATCGAACGCACCTGGTCGAGCTGCGCTGCGACTGCCTCGTCAGGCACCTTCGCCACGCGAACGCGGAGATCATCGAACTCGAGGATCTCCACGTGCCCACCGAGATTTGCGGAAACGAGGGTGACATCGGTGGCCACGTCCAGCATTCCGGGGTACAGGTGGCCCATCAACCCATGTCGGCCCGTGCGCAGCACCCGGCTCACCGCGGCGGCGCGCACCCAGCGTTCGATCCGCATCCACGCGCGCTCGTCGCCGAGGTGGCCCGACACCGACCGAAACGCAATGCCGCAACGCTCGAAGGCATTCGCGACCTCGGGCAGCGGACAGCCACCACAGTAGGCGAGCCACTTGCCGGTATCGAAGGTCGCGTGGTCCATCGCCTCGGTCGGCTGAAGGTTCACCAGGAGCAGCGGTGCATCCACGCGCTGGCCGATGGGAACGACCATGCTCGAGGTCATGTAGGTCGTCACGAGGATGACGACCAGGTCACAGCCTGCGGCTCGCAGCTTCTCAGCGGCCGCCGCCGCTTCGATCGCGTCCGAGACGAACCCCGCATTGACGATCTCCGCATCGAAACTCTGGAGCCGCTCGCAGACGATGCGAGCCGAGCGGTCCAGCACTGGCATCAGCTCCGGGAACTGCGGCCAGTAGGCGCCGAGGCCACCGGCAACCAGTCCCACGACGGGCCGCGCGGCGCGTGCCACGGCGAGCGGGGCGAGCGGGGCGACAAACGCGTCTTGTGTCTCGTGGTCGGTCATGTCCGTTGCCTTTGCGGTTTGGAGATTGCCGGCCGCCGGCTCCGCGATGCGCATCCGCGGGGCCGACGACCACAATCCGGGTCCAGAAGTTGCCTTCTAGAAGTGGAACTTCTCGACGTTGGCCTTGTCGAAGACCGTCGGCGGTCCGAGGACCACGGACGGGCCGGTACCGGCCGCGGGCGGGAGAATCGTGTACGTGCCCAGTGAACCGGCGCTCAACTTCGAGCCGGGCGCGAGCTTCACGCCCGAAGCCAGTTCGGCGGCCGAATAGCCGGCGAGGTATCCGAGGTTGCTCGGATTCCACAGCTCGAACTCCTTGACGGTGCCGTCGAGGACGTACTTCTTCATCTGCGACGGCAGCCCCAGGCCGGTCAGGGTCAGGTGCTTCAGGAGCGATTTGTGGCTGTCGAGGTACTGCGCGGCGGTCGAGATTCCGACGGTCGTCGGCGAGATGATGCCCCGCAGGTTGGGGTACGCTGACAGCAGGCCTTGAAGCACGGTCAGCGCCGTCGCGGGATCGTCGTTGCCATAGACGATCTTGACGAGCTTCATGTTTTTGTACTGAGGCTTGGTGAGCTCCAGCTTCATGTACTTGATCCACGCGTT
>CAJCHX010000542.1 GCA_903970215.1 Acidobacteriaceae bacterium | reverse complement strand
AACCGCGACGACGTCAAGGTAGGCGTGATCACGTACAAGATCGCTGCCCACTCGGCCGATCTCGCCAAGGGGCACCCGGGCGCGCAGGCTCGCGACGACGAACTGTCCAAGGCGCGCTTCGAGTTCCGCTGGGTCGACCAGTTCAACCTGTCGCTCGACCCGGACACCGCCCGCGAGTATCACGACGAGACGCTGCCCGCCGAGCCGGCGAAGACGGCGCACTTCTGCTCGATGTGCGGTCCCAAGTTCTGCTCGATGCGGATCAGTGCGGATGTCCGCGCCTACGCGGAGGAGCACAACCTGGTGACGCAGGAGGACATCGACCGGCAGCTGGCCATCGAGATGGAGGCCAAGTCGGCCGAGTTCGCCGCCGCGGGCAATCAGGTGTACCTGCCTATCGAGGCCGTGGCGCAGGCCTGACCGATCTCCGGTTGGGCGACCACCGGCACAATGACGACCATGAAGCTGTTCCCGCTGCCCGAGCCGGGTGCCACCCCTGTCCGCGTACTCACCATCGCGGGGTCCGACTCGGGCGGCGGTGCAGGTATCCAGGCGGACCTGCGGACGTTCGCGCTCACAGGTGTGCACGCCACCGTCGCCGTCACTGCGGTCACGGTGCAGAATTCGTTGGGCGTCAGCGGTTTCCACCCGATTCCGCCAGAGACGGTGGCCGCCCAGATCCGCAGTGTGGTGGCCGATATCGGGATCGGCGCTGCAAAGACCGGAATGCTCGCGTCGCGCGAGATCATCGAGGCCGTCGCCGACGTGTGCGGCGACCTCGGTATCGGACGCCGGGCGCCCGGCACGCACAGCGGCCGAATCCCGTTTCTGGTCGACCCGGTAGCGGCGTCGATGCACGGCGACCCCCTGCTCGCGCCTGCGGCCTTGGGCGCGATCATCACCCGGCTGTTCCCGCTGGCCACGATCGTCACACCCAACCTCGACGAGGTGCGGCTGATCACGGGCATCGACGTGGTCGACGACCGATCGCAGCGGGACGCCGCCCGCGCCCTACACGCGCTGGGCCCCGCGTGGACGCTGGTCAAGGGTGGGCACCTGCGCGAGTCCGAGGCCAGCATCGACCTGCTGTACGACGGTGCCGAATTCCTCGAGTTCGAGACGCAGCGAATCGACACCCCGCACGACCACGGCGGGGGCGACACGCTGGGTGCCGCGATCACGTGCGCACTCGCCTACGGGTCGACGGTGCCGGAGGCCGTCGCGTACGGCAAGCAGTGGGTCACGCGCTCGCTCGCCGCGGCCTATCCGCTCGGCGGCGGGCACGGCCCCGTCAACGCGATGTGGCGCCTGCGCGAGAACCCGCCTGAAGCGGTCGAGCACGCCGTACCGCAACCGTGAATCATGAAGTGCGGCACCGGCCGGTCCACTCGCTCCCGTTCCAGTAATGCTCCCGTCCGTCGTCCCAGTAGTACCAGCCGGGGCGTAGCGACGAGCCACGCCGGGACAGGCGGGCTCGCCAGC
>CAJCHX010000541.1 GCA_903970215.1 Acidobacteriaceae bacterium | reverse complement strand
CGGCCCGGGCTGCGGCCACCGAGGCGGGCGCGCTGCTCGTGATCGACGAGATCCAGACCGGGATCGCCCGCACCGGCAGCATGTTCGCGTTCCAGCAGGCCGGCGTGGTCCCCGATGTCTTCACCCTGGCCAAGGGGCTCGGCGGGGGATTGCCGATCGGCGCCACGGTCGCCGTCGGCGAGGTCGGCGCGGTGCTCACCCCGGGTCAGCACGGCACCACGTTCGGCGGTAACCCGGTGAGCGCGGCGGCGGCGAACGCCGTCCTCGACGTGATCGAATCCGACGGACTGGTCGAGCGCGCCGCGACGCTCGGCAAGCACATCGCGACATCGATCGAGGCGCTCGGCCACCCCCTCGTCGCGGGCGTCCGCGGGCAGGGCCTACTGCTCGGCATCCGGCTCACCGAAGCGCGGGCCAAGCAGGTCGAGGCTGCCGCGCGCGATGCCGGATACCTGCTGGGGGCGACGAAGGCCGACGTGGTCCGCCTCGCGCCACCGCTGATCCTCACGGACGAGCAGGCCGACCGCTTCGTCGCCGACCTGCCCGACATCCTCACTGCCGCAACCTCCCAGGAGACCTCGATATGACCCGCCACTTCCTGCGCGACGACGACCTGAGCCCGGCCGAGCAGGCGGAGGTCTTGGCGCTGGCCGCCGAGTTGAAATCCGCCCCGTTCTCCCGGCGTCCCCTCGAGGGACCGAAGGGGGTCGCGGTCATCTTCGACAAGAACTCCACCCGTACTCGGTTCAGCTTCGACATCGGCGTCGCTCAGCTCGGCGGCCACGCCGTCGTGGTGGACGCCAAGTCGACGCAGATGGGGCGGGACGAATCGCTCGCCGATACCGCTCGCGTGCTCTCGCGGTTCACCGAGGCGATCGTGTGGCGCACGTACGCGCAGTCGGGGCTCGAGGAGATGGCGGCCGCGGGCAGCGTGCCGGTGGTGAACGCGTTGTCCGACGACTTCCACCCGTGCCAGATCCTCGCCGACCTGCAGACCATCGCGGAGCGCAAAGGCGCTTTGGCCGGTCTCAAGCTGACCTACCTGGGCGACGGGGCGAACAACATGTCGCACAGCTACATGCTCGGCTGCGCGAGCGCCGGCATCGACGTCACGATCAGCGCGCCGGACGGATTCGCGCCCGACTCTCGGTTCGTCGATGCGGCGCGCGTCCGCGCGAAGGAGACCGGTGCAGAGGTCAGCCTGATCTCCGATCCGGTGCTCGCGGTCGCGGGTGTCGACGTCGTGGTCACCGACACGTGGGTGTCGATGGGGCAGGAGGACGACGGGCTCGACCGCGTGGCGCCGTTCCGGCCGTACCAGATCAACGCCGAACTGCTGCGGCACGCTGCGCCCGACGCGATCGTGCTGCACTGCCTGCCCGCGCACCGGGGTGAGGAGATCACCGACGAAGTCATCGACGGACCCCAGTCGGCCGTGTTCGACGAGGCCGAGAACCGGCTGCACGCCCAGAAGGCACTGCTGGCGTGGCTGCTGGAGCACCAATGACGGCCAGTCCGGCTGCGGACGGCCCGGCCGATCT
>CAJCHX010000540.1 GCA_903970215.1 Acidobacteriaceae bacterium | reverse complement strand
CGGGGAGAACCCATGGCCGTCCGCGGGAAAAACCGCTGACCGTCCGCGGGGACAACACACGGCCGTCTCCGGGGAGAACCCCCGGCCGCCTACGGGGAGATCCTCGTGGCCCTTGACACCTGCCACGGCTCGGAAAAGAAGTTTGACTGGATGAACTGGTCGTAGTCGGAGAGGAAGATCCCGAACCCGGGATGCGAGTGGTACCAGCCGACCATCCTGGCGTCCGACCAGTCCGCCTCGAGCACCGAGTTGACCTCGTCCCAGGCCTCATGGGTGAAGGTCAACGAGGTTGCCGCTCCGGCCGCCTGACGGGCCGGGATGGCACCGACCACCCGCACTGCCCCGGCCAGAATCTCGCCCACCAGGACACCGCCGGATTCGACGGTCGTGTCCTCGGCCACGTGCGCAGCGATCGCATCCCGAGCCGATTCCGCAAGCAGCACCCGGATCAGCCCGTCCGGGGTTCCCCCGCCGCCCATACGAGTACCGCCACCTTCAGGCGGCCCCGACCCGGGCGGCAATGGCCGGGACACAGACGGGTCAGCCGTCATGGGCCGCCGCCGCTTGTGCTGCCGGGCCAGCTACCGCAGAACCGGACCGCTGCGCCCACGAAGCCGGGAGACGGCTGTCGGGGCGTGACAGCCACACGAACCGTTCGTCCAGGCCCCGCCGGGCCACCAGCACCTCGTCGCAACGCACACCCAACCGGACCAGTGGCATCGCCGAGTCGTCGCCGGGCACCTCGAGCACGCTGACCGCGACCGGCATGGCCGCCTCGCCGCACGCCGAGCAGGCCGACTCGCCGAAGCTGACCAGCACCGCAGGCCGCCCGTCGAGGCGCTGCGCCCCGCACGCAGGGCAGCTCCACCCGACCACATGATCGTCGCCTAGCTCGAGCGCATAGCCTTCCCGGGCGGCTTCTGCGGACGTCGCTTCGGGCCAGGCGGCTGCGACCAGGTCTGCGGCGGTCACCGCTTCCCAGCCCTGCTGGTCGAGGCCGAGGACGACCGGATCGTCGTAGTGGTAGTGCGCCATGCACTCCTCGACGCTCGGGTAGGCGATCGGGTAGCAGTCGTTGTTCGTTCCGTCGAAAACTAGACCGCCGCGCAGGGCCCGCACGCCGGGCTGGTCGGCGTGGAGGAGCTTGATGACCTCCTGCGCCTGCACACCGGCGACGATCGACGAGGTCGACGCCGTGGTCGGCACCTTCCCTGCAGCCAGGTCGTCGAGCGACAGCAGCCGGCACGACTGGCGATGCGCGATGGTCTGCCAATCTGTCTCGGTCATCGTGCACTCGTAGCATGACAGGGGCGGCTCGAACACTCGTGCTACCCCCTGCAACGCTTCTATGGCGCCGTCGACCCACACTCGCCTGGTCCGGGCTGCCAGTCGGTTCACGTACAGGCGGGCTTCGCGGTTGTCGAGTGCGCCGACGACGGCATCGGCTCGCCAGGCGATCCCGGTGCCCAGCGATCGGACATCGCCGACGAGCGCCGTCACCCGGACGTCGGGGTTCAGCTCCTCGGCTCGCGCGGCGAGCACCTCCGCTTTCGGCTTCCCTTCGTCACCGGCACGGAAGAACACGCAGCGGGCCAGGTTGGATGCCTCGACCACGTCCATGTCGACGACGACGATGTCGCCGACACCGACCAGTACCAGGTTCTTCACTACCTCGTTGCCGAGCGCTCCGGCGCCGACGACGAGCACCCGGGCGGCTGCCAGGCGCTTCTGATCCCACCACGACACGCGCTCTTGGCGGTCGTAGCGCAACTCGACCAGCGACACCTCCAGCACGGACTGCTCCGGTTCGGCCGGCCCTGGCCCTGACCGCCCGGACGCAGGCTGCTCGCCCGTCGGGTCCCCTTGGGCCACCATCGAGTTCAGCGGGACCCGGCGATGATCTCGGGGGTGAGGCGCAGCACGTCCCCGGGGCGTACGCCGGCCAAGGCGAGCGTCTCGGTGTCGCCGAGCTGGCGACCCGACGCCTTGTGATGGAACCGGTATGACAAGGGCGCCCCGTCCGGACCGGTCACCGGGAGGCCCATTACCTCCACCAGCTTTGCGATCACCCTGCGCGCCGGGGCGTCATCAGGCAGCGACGCGACCTGCTCACGGCTCCCGGTCACATCAATCACCGTCACATCGATCGCGCCCATGTTCTCCCTGACCCTTGTCGTGTGTTTCTCTGCTGCCCGGTCCGCTACCGGTAGGTGGGCGGCGGGTTGTAGGGAACGGCCGCCACTGCCCGCTCCGAGTAGCTGAGCGTCGACGAACCGACCGTCACTATGTCGTTGCTGCGCAACCGGGCGCCCGGGGACGGCTGGCCGTTCACGGTAATCATCGCTCCCGGGCCCGGCGTCACCGACACGTGCCCGGCCGGGTCGCGGACGAATGTCGCGTGCAGTGGACCGGCCGCCGGGTCCTTGGCCAGTACGATGTCGCAGCGGTAGTCGCGCCCGAGCGTCGTCTGCGCCTTGTACAGGATGAACTCCTTGCCGGCCATCGGCCCGGCGACGATTCGAACCCAGCTGTCGCGCCGGGCCCGCTCGACCAGGCCGACCCCCAAGCCGATACCGACGCCGGTTGCGGTTAGGCCGATGAGACGGGGCCAGAACCCGTCCCCGGAGGTGGACGAGTTGTCGATCAGTTGGAAAATGAGGCCGCCCACCGCAGCCCCGCCCACACCACCGATCAACCCGTTCACCAGCTTGCGCTTCCCGCCTCGG
>CAJCHX010000539.1 GCA_903970215.1 Acidobacteriaceae bacterium | reverse complement strand
CGGGGCCAGGTTCTGGTCGGGGATGATGCGCCACTCGGGCACCTCCGCCACTCCGGCGTGATGGTCGAACGGCCGCTGGCACGGGTAGGCCAGACCGGACGTCCAGTCGATCAGCACCGGATCCTTCGATCCCACCAGCTGCTGGAGCGTCTCCAGCGCAGACATCCGGGGCGGCGTGATCGCCAGCCAGTGGTCGATCGCCAGATCGTTGTCGATCGCGATCACCCGGATCGCCTTCGCGTCGGCGGGTAGGTCGGACCGGGGGAGGCGCAGGTTGCGCCAGGCCGGTTCGGGGCCGATATCGATGAAGGGTTTGTGGCCGTCGACCTTGGGGTCGGGCCCGGAGTCGGTGGACCATTCCAGGTACAGCTCGTCGCCGGTGAACTTGCCTGCGGCGGACAGCGTGATCAGGTTCCGGTCCGGTGCGGCCGCGGGCAACCGATACCAGACGGTCTGGATCCGCGCGGGGACCTGCACGTCTGGGGAATACGAGCCGAGGACCGGGGTGAGGGCCGGGTCGAGGCCGTAGGGCAGCTTGATGTGCGACCCGTTGACACCGGCGGTGAGGGTACGCCCCGACGTGGTGTCCTGCGGCAGGCTCGCCATCGCGTCCAGGCTGGTGCGGGAGTTGTCCTGCGAGTCCGCGGACGTGGCGCTGATGATCGTGGGGACGCCGTCGGGGGTGACGCCGACGGTACCGGTGCCGTCGAGGCCGTCTTTCGCTGCGCCGGTCAGCGGGGTGAGCAACCCCGCGCTGGGGTCCGGCTCGGTCTCGACGAAATCGGCGAAATTGCACGGATGGCCCGCGATGGCACGGACACCGGCTTTGCCGACCGAGTAGGACGAGAAGTGTGTGATGGTCGCTGTGGCGATCAGGCTTCCGACGCACAGGAGCACCACCAGCCCGGCGGCCCAGGTGAGCGGCGACTGGCTGGATCTGACCCGGGCGAGGGGGAGGTGGAATCGTGACGGCAGCCGCGAACCACCCAGGTCGGGACCGGGTTCGGGCTCGCGGAAGTGCAGCCAGCCGGCGTACAGAACCGTCAGGCCTGCGCAGACGAAGAACACGTTGTTCAGGCCGAGCACGGTCGACGTGCCCCAGGGCACCCCGTAGTTGGCCACCAACCACCAGCCGTTGGGCCCGGCGAAACTCAGCCCCAGCACGAAGAGCAACCCGGCCCCGGCGAGCGCGCGGTTGCGTGGCGTGCGCATCGCAGCGGGGGCCAGTGCCACAGCGGTGAGCGCGGCCAGCGCGCCCGCCAAGCCCGCGAACGCACCGAACTGGTGCGTCCACTTGGTGGGCGTGAACATGAGCAGGAGCAGGCCGCCGAAGGTGACGGCCGCGAGCCGCCGCGACGGCCCGGTGCTGGTCCCGGGGATGTGCGATCTGCGCAAGATGACCGCGGCAGTGATCAGGAGACACAGCAGCGTGACCAGCACGGCGAACCGCCGCGCTACGCCACCGTCGGCGGTGAACGTGAACAGGGCCGAGTAGCGGTCGATCTCGTTGAACCAGTGCTTGGTGGGGACGACGGTGCCCACCTTCTCCTGCATGCTGGACTTGGCGATGAACGCCGCGATGGTCAGCTTGGAGAACAGGAACGGCACCAGAAGCACCCCGGCGGCCAGCACGGGCGCGACGTAGGCGAGTACCGTCGTCCGGCTCGATGCCGGGTCCGTTCGGGCGCGGGCCAGAATGCGGCGCAGGACGGGGCGGACACCGGCGAGCAGCGCGGCCACGGTCATGATTCCGGTGGGGCCCGCGGCCAGAGTCCACCCCGCGACGATGCCGGCTACGGCGAACGGAAGTACCCGGCCGGTGGCGATCGCACGTTCCACCGAGCACCAGGTGAGCAGGGCGCCGAGCGCGATGACCGGCTCCGGGCGCAGACCGTTGTTGAACGCCATCCAGTACACGAGGAACACACCCGCTGCGGCCCACAGCGCATACCGGCTGCGGGCGGCGCGGCCGAGCCGCGGGACCACCTCGCGGCTGATCATCAGCCAGGTGGCGATGCCGCAGATCAACGCGGGCATCCGCACCCACGGGCTGGCCGTGGTCAGTTTCGCGAGCCACGCGAACGCCTCGTAATACCAGCCGAACGGGGTCTCGGGGGCGCCGTACCAGCGGTAGTAGTTGGCCGTATAGCCCGCCCGTGACGCCGTCCGGGCCATGGTCAGGATGTAGCCGTCGTCGGAGGTGTTGGCACCCACCAGGTGCCAGATCACCAGTGTGACGATCACGGTGGAATCGACCGTGGTGAGTCGCCACCAGCCGCGCGGGAACACGCGCCGGTGCCGGCGTCCGTCCGCAGCGGTGTCCAGACGGTGCAGGGCCGCAAGGCTGATCAGGATCAGGACGACCGCGAGAACTATGGTGACCCACCGCCCGATCGCGGGGGTGGTGGTGTAACGGGTGTCGATCCGAGCGTGGAACGAGATCGCTGTCGCGGGGGTCTCCGGGCCGGTGAGCTGTGTGAACACGCCCACTACCTGCGGCCGGTAGTCGAATCCGTTGTGCTTCTCGCCGACCGTCGGCGACCCGTCCGGTTGCTGCAGTCCGGTGATCTCGCCGCGCACGGTGTCGGCGGTGCCGGTGAACGTGATGGCGCTGCAGTTCGCGGCGTGCAGTTGGGCGACGGTGGCGCTGACCA
>CAJCHX010000538.1 GCA_903970215.1 Acidobacteriaceae bacterium | reverse complement strand
CGACGCTCTTCCGATCTGCACTGTGCCCGCCCGGCTCGCCGTGCTCCAGGCGCACCGTGCTCGCACCGCAGCCCAGATCGAGGAACTCAAGGCTTCGCTCGCCGTCATCGATTACAAGATCGCGACGTACGGCGGCACCCTCGGGGACTGCGAACCACACAACGAAAGGGTAAGAAGATGACGATGCCGCACCGCTCCATCGCCGACCTCACCGTATCCGCGCTCGGACTCGGCTGTATGGGAATGAGTTTCGCGTACGGCGAGGCCGATCGCGACGAATCGCTGGCAACCCTGCACGCCGCCCTCGACGCTGGGATCACGCTGCTCGACACCGCCGACATCTACGGCGCGGGCCACAACGAAGAGCTGCTGCGGGAGGTGCTCGCCACCCGGCGCGACGAGGTGGCCGTGGCCACCAAGTTCGGTCTGGTACCCGGCCCCGACGGCATGCCCGCCGGGGTGGACGGCCGACCCGAACGGGTCGCAGAATGCGTCGACGGCTCGCTGCGGCGCCTCGGCGTAGACACCATCGACCTCTACTACCTGCACCGGGTCGATCCCCACGTACCGATCGAGGAGACCGTGGGCGCGATGGCGGATGCCGTCGCAGCGGGCAAGATCCGCCGGATCGGGCTGTCCGAGGCGGGTGCGGAGGATCTTCGCCGGGCCGCAGCCGTGCACCCGATCGCCGCGCTGCAGAGCGAGTACTCGATCTTCACCCGCGGAATCGAGGCGGAGATACTGCCTGCCGCACGGGAAGTGGGCGCGACGCTCGTGCCGTTCAGCCCGTTGGGGCGTGGCCTGCTCACCGGCAGCGCGGCGAGCACCACGGAACTCGCGGAGAACGACTATCGGCGCCGACTCCCCCGCTGGCAGGCGGGCAATCTGGACGCGAATCTAGCTGTGGTGCAGCGGATCCGGTCGGTCGCGGACGAGGTGGGCGCCACCTCCGCGCAGGTCGCTCTGGCCTGGGTGCTGGCGCAGGGTAGCGATATCGTCCCGATTCCCGGTACGAAGCGCCGAAAGTACCTGGCCGACAACATCGGCGCCGTCGCGGTCACGCTACGCCCCGATCAGCTCGCGGAGCTGTCGTCGCTGAGCGCTTCGGGCGAACGCTACGCCGCGGCGCAAGCCGCGATCGCAGGCGACTCGCGGCGATAGCGCGGGGCTACGTCAGGACTGCTCGGGGAACTCGGGCAGCAGATGCTCGAACGGCCTGAGGTTGTTCAGCGGTTCGCCTCGGGACACGCGCCAGTCGAACTCGCGGCGGATCGAGGCCGAGAAGCCCAGCTCCAGCAGCAGGTTGAAATCGCCGTCGGCCGCCTCGAGCACCTGCCCCAGCACCCGGTCGAGTTCGGCATCGTCGAACGTGGCGCCTGCGAATCTGCCGGTCAGATAGATGTCGCCGGCTTGATCGAGGGTGTAGGCGACGCCGTACAGGCGGCGGTTGCGCCGCAGCAGGTACCGGTACACGCCCTCGAAGTTCTCATCGGGGCGACGACACACGAAGGCCTCGACCCGAACCCCGTGCGCACCGGCGGTGATCAGGGTCGAGGTCTTCAGCTTCTTCTCCCCCGGAAGCTCGACGACGAAATGCTCGACATCCTTGCCGGACTCGGCTTTTCGACTGAATTCGAGCTCCCGTGCAACCAGCGCCGCCTCGATCCGCTCCGCCAGTTCGGTCATGCGCGGATCCCGGCCACGGGACGCGAGGGCACGCGACCGGCCACGCGCATCAGGCGGACGGACGACGCAGCGGCGGGCCGACTCAGCTCCGCCGCCGCATAGCTCGCGAGCAGCCCGTCGACGGTCCGGGCCCACGAGAACCGCGCAGCGTGCGCGGCCGCACCTGCGGCCAGCGCCTCCCGGGCTCCGGGGTGGCCCGTGAGGTCGTCCAACGCGGCGGTCCAGCGTCCCACATCGTGGCCGGCGACGAGGCGGCCCGACACACCGTCGGCCACCGCGACGGACAACCCGCCCACGTCGGCCGCCAGCACGGGCGTCCCACTCGCCTGCGCCTCCACGGCGACCAGTCCGAACGACTCGGAGTAGCTGGGAACGACCACCAGGTCCGACGCGCGGTACACCTGCACCAACTCGTCGGGGGCCCGCGGCGGAACGAATGTCACCGAGGCCGCGATGCCCAGGTCGCGAGCGAGCGAGATGAGCGCGTCGGGGCGCTCGAGACCCGACCCGGACGGGCCGCCCACGACCAGCAGTCTGATCCGCCGCTCGGGATGCGCGGCGACGAGCGGCGCCGCGGCGCGCAACAGCAGGTCAGGAGCCTTGAGCGGTTGGATCCGGCCGACGAAGGTGAGTACCTGCTCGGCGGGGTCGAGACCCAACGCGGCCCGGGCGGCCGACCGCGAGCCCGGGCTGTATCGGCCGAGGTCTGCGCCCGGATGCACCACGTCGATCCGGGCGGGCGAGACACCGTGCAACGCAGTCAACTGGCGGGCCTCGACCTGCGTATTGACGATCAGTCGGTCGGCCTCGTCGGACACCTGCTGCTCGCCGATCACCCTTGCCTGGGGCTCCGGAGTATCGCCGGCGGCGAGCGACCGGTTCTTCACGGCTGCCAGAGTGTGCGCGGTATGCACCAGCGGCACGCCCCACCGGTCGCGGGCCAGCCAGCCGACCTGCCCCGACAACCAGTAGTGCGAGTGGATCAGGTCGAAGTAGCCCGGTTCCTCCCGGGCCTCAGCGCGCAGGACACCCGCGGCGAAGGCGCACAGCTGCGCCGGCAGGTCCCGCTTGTCGAGCCCCTCGAACGGTCCGGCGACGATATTGCGTACGCGCACGCCGGGTGCAGCGTCGATGATCGGGCGGTCCGACGACGCCGTGGCCCGGGTGAAGATCTCCACCTCGACCCCGCGCCGCGCCAGTTCGACGGCGGTCTGCCACACGTAGACGTTCATCCCGCCCGCGTCGCCGGTACCGGGCTGCGCCAGCGGCGACGTGTGGACGGACAACACAGCCACACGTCGCGGCGCTCGCATGCTGCGCAGTGGACGTACCTCGGACACGGCCTCCACTCTAATCCCGGCCGTTCGTGGGGCTCACCACAGGCGTGGCACGGGCGGCCAGCGCCATCAGCTCGGCGGCGCACCGCTGCGGGTCCTCGAGGAACGGGGCGTGGCCGGCGCCATCCCACCAGGACAGCGTCGCGTCCGGCAGGAGCGCCGCGTGGTGCTCGGCGACCGACGGTGCGACCACGACGTCGTCGGTCCCGTGCTGCACCAGCACGGGAAACGTCCACGCGCCGAGGTCGGCGTCGTGGTCCACATTCCGCCGGAACAGACCGCGACGCACGTGCGGCGGCGTGGCGAGCGCCGTGCCGAACTGTTGCTGTGCCAGGGCGCCGAAGCGGGGGTCGGCGGGCATGATGCGCAAGCGGGAGAGACCGGGCACGGCTTTCGCCGCCTTATCCGACAGCGCGTCCGGCAGGGCCGCCACCATCGATCGACCCACGACGCCCGCCGGGAACGGCCCGTCCGCGTCGCCGCCGATCGAGGTGATGGCGCCGACCAGGGCGACGGCAGCGACCCCCTCGACGCCGCACACGGCGAGGTGATCCGCGATCACCAGGCCGCCGTAGGACCAGCCGACCAGGATCAGCGGCCCGGTCGTGCCGATGGCGTTCCGCACCGCGGCGAGGTCCTCCGCCCATCGGTCCGAACCCCAGGCTCCGCCGTCTGCCGCCGAATCCGGCACCGACGAGTACCCGTGACCCCGCAGGTCGAGGGCCACCACACGATGCCCGGCCGACGCCAGCGCGGTGACCAGAGGCTCGCCCCAGGATCGCGATGCCTGGGCCCATCCGTGGACCAACAGGAAGGTGACGCCGTCCTCCCCCGAGCCGGGGTGATCGACGTAGAACAGTTCCGTTCCGTCGTCGCTGCGGGCCAGGCCCAGTCTTCGTCGCACCCGCTCGACATTACGTGCGGGAAGGAGCGGAACCACGGCGGTGTACCCACCGGCCGTCAACGCCGGAGGAAGCCCTTGTTCCGCATCAGGAAATCGGCCAGGTAGCCGTCGTGCGGGATCGCGGGAGACGTGTAGTAGGTGGCGCAGTCGCCGCTGTACACGTTGGTCACGGTCGGCTCGTCTATGAGGCTGTCGATCAGGTCGCCGTCGTCGGTGATCGCGTTGACCACGAGCGAGTGCCGCAGGGGTGCGAGCCCGTCGGAGCGCGCCCACGGGGACACCCACACGCACGGGAACGGCAGTTCCGTGTTGAGTACGTCCGGATCGGGGGCGGCGAGCAGGTGCACGGCAGGACGCAGGGCCGCGTAGCCGTCGCCCAGATCGCAGACCACCTGGTCGGCACCCAGAACCGGGATGGTGCCCGCAGCCTTCTTGGCGAGATGGCTCGCCAATCTCCGCGCATCATCGATCGGCGTGGTGGGCAGTACCGCCCGTTGGTCGGAGCCCGGCAAGGGCGCGATCCGGGCCAATCGCTCGGCGATCGCGTGCGCCAGCGGCGCCGCGTCCCCTTCGACGAGGACTGCCGTGGTGTTGACGCACGCCATGCCGCCCAGGTGGCTGATGGAGTCCACGATCACGTCGAGATACGCACGCCAGTCGAGGTCTGCGGTGATCAGGATCTTGGTGCGCCCGGGCCCGTTCACGAACACGGTGGGATCGTCGGAGTACCGCTCCACGACGTCCTGGCCGCCGTAGACCACGGCCAGATCGGCCGCGCGGATGATCTCGTCAGCCCCGGCGTAGTCGGTGGGCAGATACACCGCGTCCTCAGGGCGGAACCCGGCCTCGCGCAATGCGAGGACCAGACGGTGCGCGGTGAACGGTTCCCGGCGCGACGGGCGCACGACCACGCGGTAGCCGAGCAACAACGCTTGCGGCCACAGGCCGTGCACGCCCGGGCCGTTGCCGGAGGCAAGGACAGCGAACACGTTGCCCCGGCGGGCCCAGACCGCGCCACCTTCGCGAGCCTGTTCGTCATGCCAGTCGAACACCGCGCCCGTCGGCCGGGCCGGCTGCACCGCACCGAAAGCCGCTGCGACACCGTCGGCGACAGCGCGCGCCCCGGCTCGGGTCACCGAGATCGGCACCCCGGAAATCCGG
>CAJCHX010000537.1 GCA_903970215.1 Acidobacteriaceae bacterium | reverse complement strand
GCCAGCAGTGCCCTCGCATGACCGGCAGACAACACCCCGGCCGCCACGCGGCGCTGGACCGCCACAGGGAGGCGGAGCAACCTGATCGTGTTGGTGACCACGGGTCGCGACCGGCCCAGGCGCGTAGCCAGCTCGTCGTGGGTCACCCCGAACTCCTGGAGCAGCTGCTGGTACGCCGCCGCCTCCTCGAGGGGGTTCAACTGCACCCGGTGGATGTTCTCGAGCAGAGCATCGCGCAGCATGTCGCCATCCGGCGTCTCACGCACGATTGCGGGGATGGCGGCGAGCCCGGCGATCTGGCTCGCGCGCCAACGGCGCTCACCCATCACGAGCTGATAGCGGACGTCGCCCTGCGGGCTCGGTAGCCGGCGCACGACGATCGGCTGCATCAGGCCGAACTCGCGGATCGAGTGCACCAGCTCGGCGAGCGCCTCCTCGTCGAACACAGAACGCGGCTGTTGCGGGTTCGGCTGGATCTGGTGCGGGGGGATCTCGCGGTAGACGGCACCGATGGCGCCCCCGTCCAGAGCGTCGAGTAAAGCGCCGGAGCCGGCTGACGAGTGCCCATACGCGGGCTGTCCCACCCGCCGACCAAAGGCACCGTCCTGCGTCGCGCCGCCCTCGGGCCGAGCGCCGATGATGACGTCAGCAGCCGCGTTGCCGAGCCGCGGTCCCTCGTCGGGTCCGGTGGGGATGAGTGCTGCGAGCCCCCGACCCAGGCCTCCCTTGCGCTGCGTGGCCATCAGCGGTTCCCCTTACGTGCGCCTCGCATGGCCAGCTCTCGCCCGGCGTCGAGGTAACTCATCGCGCCCCGGGAGCCCGGGTCGTAGTCAAGGACGGTGGTGCCGTACCCCGGCGCCTCGGAGACCTTGACGCTGCGCGGGATAGCGGAACTCAGGACGCGATCTCCGAAGTGGTTCCGCACCTCGGCGGCGACCTGATCCGCGAGCTTGGTTCGCGCGTCGTACATCGTGAGCAGAATCGTCGACACATGCAACTGCGGATTGAGGTGCGCCTGCACCAGCTCTATGTTCCGCAGTAGCTGCCCGACGCCCTCGAGGGCGTAGTACTCGCATTGGATCGGGATCAGGACCTCCCGAGCGGCGACGAGCGCGTTCACGGTCAGCAGTCCGAGCGACGGCGGGCAGTCGATGAAGACGTAGTCGATGCTCTCGACCACTGGATCAGCCAGGGCCTTCTTCAGGCGCGTCTCCCGGGCGACCATGCTGACCAACTCGATCTCCGCGCCAGCCAGGTCGATCGTGGCCGGGATGCAGAACAGGTTGGGGGAGTGTGGGCTCTGCGCGATGGCTTCCGACATCGTCGCCTCACCCAGGAGCAGCTCGTAGCTCGAGGGAACGCCTGATCGATGGTCGACGCCGAGAGCTGTGCTCGCGTTGCCCTGGGGGTCGAGATCGATGACCAGCACTCTGAGTCCGTGGAGCGCCAGAGCGGCAGCCAGATTCACGGCGCTCGTCGTCTTGCCCACACCGCCCTTCTGATTGGCGATGGTCAGGACACGGCGCTCCACCGGTCTGGGAAGGGTGCCTGCGCCACCGGGCGTCAGAACCTGACTCGCACGTTTCGCGGCGGCGCCGATGGGGGTGTCCTCGTCACGCGTTCCACGTGAAACCTGGTATCCGGTGTCGGGGTTTGTCACACGCTCTCCTCGGTAGACAGGTCCATCTTAGGGGCATCAGCCGTGCGACACGCGCACGGTCGAGGCTTCGGCGAGCGCGGTTTCACGTGGAACCGTTGCGGCCTGCCGGGTGTCCACGCCCGACCACTCATCCCGTCCGACTCGCGAACCGCGCTCCATTGGCGTATTCGGTGAGCGACGTCGGCTGTAGCCCCAACATGATCGACGGCGATCCGCGCACTCCGTCACCGAGAGGCGAGCGGCGTCCCCGCAATCTCGGCGGCACGCCCGCCCACTAGGTCATGGCCCAGTCGACTGAGCACTAGTATGCCGGCCCGCGTTCGGGTGTCGCGGGTCATCCTGGGGGACGACAGACATTCCTGCCGCCGCAAAGGCCATTCCGGGGGGCGCCGACGGGTCCGCAGCGCATTGCTACACGTCGACCACGACGAGTCACCGTAGGAGTGGGACAGCGATTCGTTCCGGTCGATCCTGGAGCGACAGATCTACCCGCCGCCGACGAGCCACGTCGGCCGAACACCAGCGGCAGCCGCACTGCGACACGTCGAACAGGACGACTGGTCGCGGGAGTACCACAGCAGATCCAGCGCCCCGGCCCATCCTGGGGACTGCGTTACCGCGGACCACTTCGTGCAGGCGCAGACCACCGAACTCGTACACCTCGCGGTCGGACCAGTCCGCACCCTCCGGCCCCGGCCCGGGCCGACCTATAGCGCCGCCCAACCGACTCGCCACGGGAGTTCGACCAAACCGCCTGAAGACTCGAACCGTACGGCCACCCTTGCGCCGGGAGAGACTATTGCGACGCAGGTGCCGGCCGTCCCGGACCTCGTAGCGCCCGCCCGGCACGCCCACGCCACGGCGCGTTCGACGCATCCGCCTACCGCGTGTGGGTCGAAGACCCGCCATCCACACAGCCGATGCGCCGGCCGGGCCACCGACGCGGGCTGTCGTGCACCGTGCCCATCCACACCTGATTACCCGAATCGGCTTCTGTCAGTATCCGGAGCCCGTCGCCGATACTCACAACGTCACCCGCGACATTCGTACGGGCCGGCAGTCAAGCCCCGGATCATCCGTCGGCCCCGCCGTGCTCGAGTCTTAGACACCGCTCACAGCCAGCACAGGTTCCAGTCCCTGGCCTTGCTCCCCAACACGTCGCCCGTCCACGCGTGCGCCGCACACCTGCTGTTCCGGGCCAGAGGCTGCGACGCTCGATACCGAGCACCTTCGACGTGGAGCGGGGGAGCGGGACCTCACCGTGAGACGGAGGAGGTTGGAGGAAGTGCGAGTGAATGCGCCAACCCTTCAGGACGCCCCAGTCCCAGCCAGGTTGAGACGCATCGCGCACCGGTGGCGTCGGCGCGTGGCTGCGATAGGCAGTTGATATAGACCGTATGACGCGCCATGGCCGGTGGGTGACGTGCGTTCCGTGCGCACCTACGGCACGAGAAGGTCGGGCGGCCCGATGCGATGTCGGACAATGCGAATAGCACCCTGATACATACCCGAACAGGGCCAGACCAGGCGCGGGGATGGCGCTGATCCGGACGCACTATCTCCGGGTACCCCACCACTCCTGCGACCACACGGCGACCGTTCGCCGACGCGTCCGGTCGATCGGAGTGGGAGCCGTACCGGTGCAGCCGCGACGTACCGGCAGAGCCGCCGACCGACAAGCACCGCCGTCCGGCAAGAACTGTCCACCGGCAAGCATCACCGACCGGTACGCACTGTTGACCGGTACGCACTGGTGACCGCGGCCGCGGAGGAGGCGGCCGTCAATGCTCGACGCGGAGGACGTCACCGTCGAAGCCCGCTCGATCGTCACCATGAGCGACAACTCTGCCGACCGAAGCAGCGGCGCGTTGGCGCTTCGCAGCCACTCACGATCGCCTTGGCGGGTCCGGTCGACTCGCCAGGTCCGGCCCCGCAGGCAGCAACATCCCGCCCGACGACTGGGCTGCCGGGCGGCACGGGTAAGGCGCCTCGCGGCTCACGGCCGCGCTTTCACCATCGTCCCGCGACCGTCAGTCCGGATGGTCGAGCAGTTCGCGTGGTCTGGGAGCACCGCAGGGGCGGTGCTGTACATCGGTCCCCGGACTAGCAGCTGGCGGTGGCCCGCGCTCGACGACTCATCGTTCGGCGGTAGTTACCCACCGGGTACGAGGAGCACGTGGCGACAACACGCGCACCCCCAACCCGACTCCGCAACACACCCCGCGACCAGCGAACGCACGACGATAGCTACCCACCGGATACCAGGACCACATTGGCGACAACACGCGC
>CAJCHX010000536.1 GCA_903970215.1 Acidobacteriaceae bacterium | reverse complement strand
CGAGCATGGCGCGGAGGACGCGTGGTCCTGGATCAAGGACCACTGGAAGGATCTCGCGGTCGTGTTCGCTGGTCCGCTTGCCCCCCTCGTTCTCATGGTCACCCATCTCAAGGATGTCGAGCGGTACGCCCGCGATGCTGCGCACGAGGTCTCCAGCGTGTTCGGCGATGTCGAGCATGACGTCACTCATCCGTTCGGCCTGCACTTCTCTGGAGGTGGCGTCGTTCCGGAGCATTTCGCGGCCGGCGGTATCGCGGACGGGATGACTCCGATCGGGACAGACACCGTCCCGGCGATGCTCACTCCCGGCGAGGGAATCGTGGACACGACTGGGATGAGCGTGCTCGGTAGCCGAGCTCTCAGCCTGCTCAACGCAGGCGAGATCCCGTCGACCGGCACCGCATCGCAGGCCCAGCAGATCACCGTCACCCCGCAGTCCAAGATTGTGCTGCGGACCACTGACCGTCAGCTTGGAGAGGCGACGCTTCGTTGGGCGCTGAACCACGCTGCCCGAGGTGTTGGAAGTGCCGTTGGTGGCAGCCTCGTCATCGGCGCGCCAGGTCTGCCGAACTGATGGCTGTCACGCGCCAGTCGTTTGCGCGCAGTGTCTTGTCTGCGCTCAACGCGCCCGTTACCGAGCAGAACCTCAAGATCCTGATTGGTTGGCAGAGCGCGGAGGGCGGCGCCGGCCCACAGTTCGGGGTCGCGAACAACACTGCGAACTACAACCCGCTGAATACGACCCAGCCGGAGCCCGGGTCCGTTTCAGTCAACAGCGTCGGTGTGCAGTCCTACAAATCTTGGGCGCAGGGCCTAGACGCAACCGTAGTTACCCTCAACAACGGGCACTACGGCGCGATCCTGCGAATGCTGTCCACGGGGAACGCGTCGGCCGAGCAGGCGGTGACTGCAATCACTGTTCCGCCTACGTGGGGGACGTCTGCGGAGTCGTTTCCTCCCAGTCTTGTCACCAGCGCGCCCTACGAGACCAACAACGGCGGAGATCCGATTCAGACCGTTGTCGGTGGCGGCGTGTTCGGGATGGGCGGGACCGGCAACACCGCCAACGTGAAGCTTGACAGCCTGTGGACTGTCGGAGATGCCTCCAACCCGGATCAGGACTACTGGACGACGATCAACCAGTACTGCCAAGACGCCCAGTGGTTCGTCTGGTCCGACGGTGAGACGCTGTTTGTCGCCGACGGCTATCAGATCATGGGGCAGCAGCCGCAGGCGGTCCTCGCTCTCACCGACCCCCGTGTCGTGACGGCTAACTGCACGTATGACAACACGGCGTTTCAGCGGACGACGACGCACATCAAGAAGGGCAACATCGTCCGCCGCGCGGCGCTTGCGTCGGTCCAGTCGCCGACTGAGATCACGATCACCCTTATCTGCGATATCGATCGCTTCCGAGCGGGCGACACCGTGTACCTGAAGTTGTTCGGCCCGGCGGACGGGATCTGGCTGATCAGCGACTGCACCCGCTCGATCTTCAGTCCGACGTCGCAGCTGACGCTGTCGCAGGCGATGCAGCCCGTCAACGCTCTCACCGGGCTCGAGGTCGGACCGGCGTTCGAGACGGGTCCTGCCGCTTCAAAGCCGGGGTCGGGGCGTGTGATCGCCGCGATGATCAGCGAGGCAACGACGATCGCGAACCAGAAGCTTCCTTACGAGTTTGGTGGCGGGCACGCTGCGTGTGGTACGCCATCGCCGGCTACTCAGCCCGACTCAGGCAATGAAGGACCTGCGGGGACGGCAGGTTTTGACTGTTCTGCTGCCGTGTGCGCGGTGCTTGCTGCAGGTGGCCTGTGGAAGGAGGGCGCTCCGGTTCCTGGTGATGCGGACGTGATCAGCGAGCTGCGTGCCAAGGGCTTGATCCTTCCCGGCGCGGGAGCGAGCGGCAACCCACCCGAATGCACCCTCTTCGACCAGCCCGGCCACCACATTTACATGCGGCTCAACGGCCAGTACTGGGGAACTTGGGCAGGAGGGTCAGACACGCCCGGCGGTGGTGGCTGGTGTGCAAGCGGCTTTCCGATGCCCGGGTTCATTCCGTACCACGTTCCTCAGTCGATTCTCGGGCAGATGCCAGCGTCCGTTTCTGGCGTGGGTGACTGATGCCAAGCGCGCTCAACATCCTTCCCAACGCTGCCGGTCAGCCGCGGCCGCAGATCTTCTACGCGACTGTGTCAACCACGCAGCCAGCGCCGGCGTCGTTCGACGATCCGCTCTACGTCGTTGAGCCGCACGCTCCTGACGAATTTCGCGTCGTGAACGGCGGCATCCCAGCGATCCACGGTACGACGCTGCCGATAGCGGGAGACAGCGTATGGGTCGCGATCCTGCCGCTGCCACCTGGCAACCGCACACTGCGCTGCCTGCATTGGGACGGTCAATACAGCTCGTCGGAAGGGAGTTGACATCATGGCCAAATCGAACGAGCCGAGCAGCAACCAGTACGCGGAGTACACCAACTATGTCGCGCAGGTGCTGCTCGCTAGCCAGGTCGGCAGCGTTCCGACGATCCCGAATGCGCTCGCATCGGGCGAGCTCGACACAGCGATCCTCCTGGACCCCGTCAAGATCAAGGCGTACCGCGCATCGATCGCGTCCGCGCTCAACGACGGGTCGGCAGCGGGCCGGTACGAAGATCTTGAAGATCGCATCGCGGACGTGATCATCGAAACGGTCAACCAGGGCGCCGGGACGCTCGAGGTGCACGTGATCGATCCGCTTTGGATCATTCCTCAGACCGGATTCTTTCAGACCGACGAGAACGGTTTTCTCTGGCCGCCGATTGACATCAACTTTCCGACGGACACCAACTGTGTCTGGCGTCTCGTGCAATACAACGCCTCCTACGGCACTGACATGAGCGAGGCGAACCTGATCCTCACTTTTGAGGACCGGATCATCTCGCTGCTGCGAGACATCAGCGCCGCGGACGGTGGCCGCTATCAAGGCCAACCTAACCAGACGCTGTCCGGATTTATCCAAGAGCTCGTGTCATCGGCCAACAACATCCTGAGCCCCACGCCCCCCATTCGATATGTGTCGATGGTCTCTCCGCAGGACCCGAACTACACACCCGAGCAGACTCAAAAGCCGTCCGATCCGGAGAAGAACCTTCGCACGGACCCGCTCAAACAGAACAAGGGCTTACCGCTTGAGATGCAGCAGCTGCTGAAGAACATCGATGAGCATCAGCTTGGAGCGTTCCCGAAGCCAGGCCAGTCGAGCACCATCAGGGAGCAGGAGAACCGCCTGATGAAGCTTCTCGGCCTCAACAAGGCACCCGATCCGCTGACGATCGGCCGGACGGGGCTCGACGATGGATTCCCGAACTAGGAGGAATGCCCGATGCCCGATGAACCGGACCGAATTGTGGCTCGCGAGGCGATCCACAAGAAGCACGA
>CAJCHX010000535.1 GCA_903970215.1 Acidobacteriaceae bacterium | reverse complement strand
CGATCACATCGTCGTTCTACCCGCGCCCGGACACCCACGTCGAACCGGTCAGGTACGGCCGGGGCTCGAACGCGATGGGCATGCTTCAGACGTTGATGACCGACGGCGCCGGGCGTGCGCCGCGCTGGTTGCGATTCCTGGGCACAGCGGGCCGGCACCCCATCGAGCTCGCGCGCGTCATGGCCGTCAAAGGCTGGAGCGAACGAACGGTGATCGCGCTCGTCATGCAGTCACTCGACAACTCGATCACCACGTTCACCAAGCGCGGGTTGCGCGGGCGGCACCTGTCCAGCCGACAGGGGCACGGCGAACCGAACCCGACCTGGATCCCACTCGGAAACGAGGCGACGCGCCGGATCGCCGAGAAGGTCGACGGCATCCCGGCCGGTACGTGGGGCGAGGTGTTCAACATCCCGATGACCGCGCACTTCCTCGGCGGCTGCGCGATCGGATCCGACCCCGATACCGGTGTCATCGACCCGTACCACCGGGTCTACGGCTACCCGACCCTGAGTGTGGTCGACGGCTCGGCGGTCTCCGCCAATCTCGGGGTCAATCCGTCGCTGACCATTACCGCGCAAGCCGAACGCGCGGCTGCCTTGTGGCCCAACAAGGGAGAGATGGATACCCGCGCGGCGCAAGGCGAGCCGTACCGCCGGATCGCCCCGGTTGCGCCGGTGTCGCCGATCGTGCCCGCACACGCTCCCGGCGCATTGCGGCTCCCGATCGTCGAGATCACCAACAGCGGTAAGCCGCCGCTTCGGCGCGAGCCGGCCTAGGTCCCACCGAGTCCCACCAAGTCCGCCGGCGCCATCCGCACCGAGTCCGCCCAGCGCCATCCGCGCTGGGTCCGCCCGGCGCCATCCGCGCCGGGTCCGGCGGCGACCGACAGAGTGGTCGGTCGTCCGCATCGGGGGGCGGCGCCGCCCTCGTTCCTCACCACGGGGGCGGCGCCGCACACCCCGATCAACGCACGCCCCGAATCAATCCCGTGCGGCCGGTCGAGTCTTTCCGGTGTCGCCGAGGACGTACACCCAGGCCGATCGCCCTGAGCGAAGGGGGAACTCGCGCCGGACATACGCGTCTACCTCGTAGTCGTCGGCAGCCGCGAGTTGGGCGTCGGTCAGCTCGAACACCGTGCCCGTGACCTCTGCACCCGGCGAACCGCTCGGCGCCGGGACCAGGATCGGGTGTACTGCGGCGCCACTCGTTGCGACCACCACCGGGTCTGTGATCGTCAGCTGCGCCACCACGAAACCCACCACCGCATCGGGCGTGCCCGCAACCGGTCCGCCGAACACATCGGCCTGCACTGCCGGCAACTGGAGCGTGCCGTACGAGAAGAGCAGGTGCGTCATAGGTCCTCGCTCGTCGCAACCGGCGCCGTCTCGGCCTCCGTCGCGGCGCGGATTCGGTCCATGACCACCGAGAGAGCGAGCGACGGGTGGTAGCCGCGGCGACCGAGCATGCCGACCAGACGCTGCACCAACCGGTCCCGCTCCGTCCGATCGGCCGGAACGACCTGCCGCGCCAGCTTCCGTTCGACCAATTCGGCGGCGCGCTCCCGCTCGTCATCTCGACTCACCTGATCGAGCGCCTCCGCCGCTGCGGCGCCGCCGATCCCCTTTCGCTGCAACTCCATCGCAAGCGCTCGACGACCGCGACCGGCGGACCGGTGCCGCGACTCGACCCAGCGCCGGGCGAATGCCGCATCATCGACGAGGCCCGCGCGCACGAACCTGGCCAACACACGTTCGGCGAGATCCTCGTCGAAACCACGCTTGGCGAGCTTGCCTCGCAGTTCCACGGTGGAGTGGTCACGGGTGGCGAGGGCCCGGTAGATCACGTCCCGCGCCTGCCCCTCTCGGCGTACGGTCTCGTCCGGATCGACACGCGTGCCCGCACCCGGCGGCTCGGGATCCGTCCCGCGGTCCGCGGGACGACGGAGCTCGCGCTCGGGCCCACTCTCGAACTCCGCTGTCGTCGGGGCGGACGCGGCGTAGCCGGCGGGATCGAAACCCCCGCCGGCACCCACGACGTGCATCAGAACTCGACGGGCGCCGGAGCGATCTCGTCCGCGGCTGCAGTCACATCAGCACCGACACCCAACTTCTCCTTGATCCGCTTCTCGATCTCGTCGCGGATGTCGGGGTTCTCCAGCAGGAACTTGCGAGCGTTCTCCTTACCCTGTCCGAGCTGGTCACCGTCGTAGGTGTACCAGGAGCCGGACTTGCGGATGAAGCCCTCGGCGACACCCATGTCGATGATCGAGCCCTCCTTGCTGATACCGACGCCGTAGATGATGTCGAACTCGGCCTGCTTGAACGGTGGAGACACCTTGTTCTTGACCACCTTGACGCGGGTGCGGTTGCCCACCGCCTCGGCCCCGTCCTTCAGGGTCTCGATGCGACGCACGTCGAGACGCACCGACGAGTAGAACTTGAGAGCCTTACCGCCGGTCGTGGTCTCCGGCGAACCGAACATGACGCCGATCTTCTCGCGCAGCTGGTTGATGAAGATCGCCGTGGTGCCGGAATTACTCAGCGCGCCGGTCATCTTCCGCAGCGCCTGGCTCATGAGGCGGGCCTGCAGGCCGACATGACTGTCACCCATCTCACCCTCGATCTCAGCCTTAGGGACCAGCGCCGCGACCGAGTCGATGACCAGGATGTCCAGGGCACCCGAGCGGATCAGCATGTCCGCGATCTCCAACGCCTGCTCGCCGGTGTCCGGCTGAGACACCAGCAGGGCGTCGGTGTCGACTCCCAGCTTCGCCGCATAGTCGGGATCGAGCGCGTGCTCGGCGTCGATGAACGCAGCGATCCCGCCGTTGGCCTGAGCGTTGGCGACCGCGTGCAGCGCCACCGTCGTCTTACCCGACGACTCCGGGCCGTAGATCTCGACGATCCGACCGCGTGGCAGCCCGCCGATGCCGAGCGCCACGTCGAGCGCGATGGATCCGGTGGGGATCACCGCTATGGGCTGACGCACCTCGTCACCGAGACGCATCACCGAGCCCTTGCCGAAGTTCTTATCGATCTGCGCAAGAGCCAGCTCGAGGGCCTTCTCACGATCGGCTGCCGCAGGTGCCATGGTGTTCTCCACTCCTCGTAGCCGGTGGTTCACCGACTGCTTCCGTTCCAGTGCTGCTGACGCTAGAAGAGCCCACCGACAAGTTCGGGCATCTCGGCTCCTACCGTACGAACACCAGCCACTTTAGACGAATGCCCGTTCGATTCAAGGAGGCGCGCCGAGAGCGACGACGGCCGGCGCATCACGCGCCGGCCGTCGTCGTCGCCACCCCGCCGTTACCAGCCCAGCCGATCCAGCTGCGCCCCGACGGCGGTGCGGTACCTCGCGACGTTGTCCATCTTGATGGACTCGTAACCGCGGACCATGTCGGGCAGCTCCAGCAGCGCGACCACCTGCGCCCGGCGGTCGGCGCCCGTCCGGCCGTCCTCGATCGCCGAGGCCGCCCGGCCCAGCAATTCCCGGTATTCGGCGACCAGCTCGCGCTCGGTGCGCCGGACCTCGGTGCGCCCGAACGGATCCAGGCGGGTGCCGCGCAGGCGCTTCATCCGGGCCAGGCCGCGCAGGCCGGGATCGGCCCAGGCGCCGAGGGCGATCTTGTTCCTCATGCCCAGTTCCCGCAGCGTCGGTGGATGCAGCCGCACCGCCTTCGCAGCATCGGAGCCGAACTCGTCTGCCACTGTGGCCGCGAACCGCTCGTCCTGCGTCAGCCGTGCCACCTCGTACTCGTCCTTGTAGGCCATCAGCTTGAACAGGAATCGTGCCGCCGTCTCGGTGACCGCCTCCCCGCCCCAGCGCCGCTCGGCGCGTCGCAGCCGCACCAGGTCGTCGAGATACCGGCGTGCGTACGCCTGGTCCTGGTATGCCACCAACTCGTCGATCCTGGAGGCGACAAGGTGCCGCAGTTCACCCGACGCACCGCTCAGCCGTTCGGCGAGATCGGTCGCGAACGCCGACAGCGGCGCGGGCGCCGGCGCCGGATGCAACGCATCGATCGTGGCCGCGACGCCCGCCGGATCCGCGACGGCCTGCCGGCCGCGGCGGAACGCCTGTACGTTCTGCTCCACCGCGACGCCGTTCAGCTCGATGGCGTGTTCGATCGACGTAGCACTGATCGGCAAGGCCCCGGTCTGGTACGCGGCACCGACCATCAGCATGGTGGCGTACTGCTCATCGCCGAGCAACGCGGTGACCAACGTTCCCGGGTCTAGGTACACCGAGCGCAACGACGACCGGTCGATCGCCTCGTGGATCCGCGCCGCATCGGGGTAGCCCACCGCGGTGTCGATCACCATCGCCCCTGTCGGGATCTGCGTCGTGGACACGATCGCCGTGGTCTTGTCGGCCGCCGCGACCTTCAGGTTGACCGGATCGACGCCCACCAGCCCATCGCACGCCAGATACACGTCGCAGTCGCCCGTCGCGACCTTGGCCGCCTGCTCGACGGGCGCCGCGGAAACCTTGATGTCGCTCACCACGGCGCCGCCCTTCTGCGCCAGCCCCGTCATGTCCACGGTGCGCGCGACGTTGCCGTCGAGCACGGCCGCGGTCGCGAGCACCTGGGACACCGTCACGACGCCGGTACCGCCGATCCCGGTGACCCGCACCGAGAACCCGTCCTGCTCGCGTCGCGCCGCGACGGGCGCAGGGACCGCGTCGCCGCCGATCGGCGGGGCGGACCGCCGCACCCGGCCGGCACCGGGCGTCACCGTCACGAACGAAGGGCAATCGCCCTGCAAGCACGAGAAGTCGAGGTTGCACGAACTCTGGTCGATGCGCGTCTTGCGGCCGAACTCGGTCTCGACGGGATGCACCGACAGGCAGTTGCTCTTCTGCCCGCAGTCGCCGCAACCCTCACAGATGCGCTCGTTGATCACGACCCGCTGTGTGGGAGTCGGGTATGCATCGTGCTTGCGCTTGCGCCGCTTCTCCGCCGCACAGTCCTGGTCGTGGATCAGCACCGTGACACCGTCGACCGCCGCCAGCTCGCGTTGCACGTCGAGCATGTCGGCCCGAGAGCGGACCTGTACGCCCTCCGGCAGACCCAGCGCGCGGGTGCGCTTCGGCTCGTCGGAGGTGACCACGATCTTCGCGACCCGCTCCGCCTGCAGCAGCCGAATCACCTCCGGAAGCGTCATCTGGCCGACCGGGTCCTGCCCGCCGGTCATCGCGACGGTTCCGTTGAACAGCAGCTTGTACGTGATCCGCACGCCCGAAGCGACGGCCGCGCGCACCGCCAGCGAGCCCGAGTGCATCAAGGTGCCGTCTCCGATGTTCTGCACGAAGTGCTGCTCGGATACGAACGGCGCCATGCCGAGCCACTGCGCACCCTCGCCGCCCATTTGGGTGACGCCGGTCACGTCTCCTACCTGGTGCGGGTCCATCAGGACCACCATCGCGTGGCAGCCGATACCTCCCCCGACCAGAGTGCGCGATTCGGCCCCGCTCGCTCCGCTCCCGGCGTTCGGGACCTTCGTGGAACTGTTGTGCGGACAGCCGGAGCAGAAGTACGGGCTGCGCGCCGCGAGCGGCAGCTCGATCCGGGTGCGCTGGCGCGCACGTCGATCGAGCCAGGCGCGCGCAGCAGGTACTCCATGCGCACGCGCGAGCCGTGCGGCGAGACCTCGGGAGACCGAGTCCACGTCGAGTTCGCCGAATCGAGAGAAGAGGGTGGAACCGTCCTCGTTCGCCTTGCCCACGATGTTCGGCGCGCCGGGATGACGGAACAGCACGTCGCGCATCATCGTCTCGATGAAGTCCCGCTTCTCCTCGACGACGATCACCTCGTCCAGGCCATCGATGAATTCGTGCAGGATCTGCCGCTCGAACGGGTAGACCATGCCCACCTTGAGGATGCGGATCCCGAGTCGGTTCAACTCCGCGTCGTCGATGCCTATCAGCCGGAGGCTCTCGCGAACGTCGAGGTAGGTCTTGCCGGCAGCGACGATGCCGATCCGATCGTCCGCGGAGCGCACCGCGATGCGGTTGAGCCCGTTGATCCGGGCGTACTCCATCGCACGCGGCAGGCGCACGGTGAGCTGATTCTGCTCGAGTTCCATCAGACTGGCGCCGAGCAACCGGCCACTCGGCACGTGCGGGCTGGCGCCCATGGCGCCGTAGACCGGAAGAATGCGGTCGGGGTGGACATCGGCTGTACAGGCGCCGTCGGCCACATGGGCGGAGATCTTGAGCGCGGTCCACAGACCGGAGACCCGCGACATGATCGCGGCATGTACGCCGAGGTCGAGGATGTCCTGCGAGTCGGCCGGGTACAGGATCGGCATGTAGAGGTCGGCGAGCGCCATCTCGGACGCACACGGTACCGACGAACTCTTCGCGCCCGGATCGTCGCCGACGATGGCGACGGCACCGCCACGCGGGTGGGTGCCGATGATGTTGGCGTGTCGCAGTGCATCGGTGGCGCGGTCCAAGCCGGGCGCCTTGCCGTACCAGTAGCCGACCACGCCGTCGCGCCCGTCTGCGAGCGAGCCCACCTGCGCGGCGATCTGGGAGCCCATCACCGACGTGGCGGCGATCTCCTCGTTGAGGCCCGGACGATGGACGACGTCGAAGTCTCGCAGGTACTTGCGGCGCCGGGCGATCTCGAGGTCGTAGCCCGCGAGCGGTGAGCCCTCGTATCCGGAGATGAACGAGGCGGTCTTCAGATTCTGGCGGCGATCGAGGCGGGCTCGGTCGCGGACCATGCGCACCAAGGCCTGGATGCCGCTCAGATAGATGGTTCCCTGCTCGCGGGTATAGCGATCGTCCAGCGAGAACGATTCCACGGCGCGGGACTGTCCGCCGTGCGGATCGAGGTCGTGACGTTCGGCGGATCGAGCGCCGGTCACGTCGAACGACGGATTGGAGTCGAGGGTCACGGAAACCACCTGGCCTTCTCTCGGTGTCGCCGGCCCGGGGGTGGTGGGCGGAGACTTCAGTTATGTCGGTATCCACATCATAACTTCCCAGTGATCGTGCTCACACCGCCGACGCGGCGTTGCGGGCGAGGCGGCGACGGTGTCGGAGGCGGTCGATACCCTGCTAACCGTGAGCAGCAGATCAGCGCGGATCGTCGCCGTAGTGACCGGCCTGGTGGGACTGATCCTGGCGGTCTTGACGCCGCTGCTGCCGGTCCGCCAGGCGACCGTGGCGATCGACTGGCCGCAGGCCGCACGATTCACCTCCGTGACGGCCCCGCTGGTTCAGTACCGACCCCTGGCCCTCGACCTGACGTTGCCGTGCTCGCTGCTGGCCGGCGCGCCCACCGACACCGAGACGGTCGCGCTGTCGACGGCACCCGCCGCGGCCGGCGATACCGCTCGCACGTCGGCGTTGTTCGTCACCGTCGACGGCCAGAGCGCGACAGTTCGCAGCCGGGGTGCGCTGGTGGTCTCGGTCCCGCGTGCCGAGGTTGCGAAATGCAGTGAAATGACGGTGTCGGCGACCGCCGCGCGAGTGACGGCATCGTTCGCCGGGCTGCCCGACGGTGCGGGAACGCTATCCGGATCCGACTACCGCCCGCAGGTCGTCGGCCTGTTCTCGGACCTCGCGACCGGTGGTGCCGTGCCCGCCGGGCTGCACGCGCACATCACCGTGGACTCGCGGTACTCCACGACGCCGAGCCTGCTCAAAGGGCTGGCGATCGTGATCGGCGTACTGGCCGCCGCAACATCGATCGTCGCGCTCGCGGTACTGGACCGGGGCGATGGCCGCAAACCTCGACGCCTGATCCCGGCGCACTGGTTGCATGTGGACCTCAAGGACGCCGTGGTCGTCGGCGCACTGTTGATCTGGCACATCGTGGGCGCCCCGACGTCGGACGACGGCTACATCCTCGGGATGGCGAAGGCCGCCCTGCATTCGGGCTATATGCCGGAGGTGTTCCGGTACTACGACGCCCCGTACGCGCCGTTCGGCATGCCGTTCTACGTGGTGTCGTGGATGAGCGAGCTCTCGGTGTCCAGCCCCTGGCTCCGCCTGCCGACGTTGCTCGCCGCGATCGCCACGTGGCTGCTCCTGTCCCGCGAGGTGATCCCTCGACTCGGACTGTCACCACGTCGCGACCGCGTGCAGTACAACCGCGCGATGTGGGCCTGCGCAGCGGTGTTCCTGGTGTTCTGGATGACCTACGACCCCGGCCTGCGGCCCGAACCGATCGTGGCGTTCGGCACCGTCGTCACCTGGTGCTGCGTAGAGCGGGCGGTGGCATCACGCCGCCTGGCTCCCGCCGCGGTGGGCCTCGTGGTGGCGGGCCTCACGCTGTCTGCCGCACCGACCGGCAGCTTCGCATTCGCGGTGTTCCTGGTGGCGGTGCGGCCGCTGTGGGTTGCGCTGGCCGGTCGGGTCCGCGCCGCGTCGAATGCCGGGAGCCGCGCCTCGCGCGCACTCGGGTATGCAGCCGAACTCGCGCCGTTGCTGGCCGCAGCGGCGGCGGTGTTGTTCCTGATCTTCGGCGGCCACAGCCTCCGGGAGATGCTCGACTCCACCCACCTGCTATCGCAGGTCGGTCCGAGCGAGCCGTGGTTCAAGGAGATTCTCCGCTACGAGGCGTTGATGCAGGCCAACCCCAATGGGTCGGTGGCACGCCGGTTCGCGATGTTCGCCATGTTCACATCCACGATCGCCGTCCTGGTGATTCTGGTGCGCCGCCGCCGGATCCCCGGTATCGCATCCGGCCCGGCCCGCCGGGTGGTCTCGGTGATCCTGGTGTCGCTGCTGCTGATGATGTTCAACCCCACCAAGTGGACGCACCACTTCGGCGCGTTCGCAGGGCTCGCGGCCATGGCCGCCCCGATCGCGGTGGTAGCGGTGGGGCCCGCGGTCGTGCGCACGTCGCGCTACCGGGTCGCCTTCCTCGCGACCGTGTTCGCGGTGCTGGCGCTGTGCTTCGAATCGACCAACGGTTGGTTCTACCCCGGTAACTACGGGATCCCCTGGGGCGGCGCCGCCCCTGCGGTCGCCGGGATCTCTCTGGCCTCGGTCTTCTCGGTGCTCGCGGTGCTCACCACGGCATGGGCAGTGTTCCTGTTGATCCGCGGCGATCGGGCGCCCACGCTCCCCACGTCGGCGACTCGACTCACCGCCGCCTTCGGTCGCTGGCCGCTCGGCGCATCGCTGACTCTGGCGACCACGCTGGTGGTGGCGATGATCGGCGCATCGAACGTCGCGTCGATCATCAATCAGTACCCTGCGTACTCGTACGGACTGCAGAATCTGCGGTCGTTGGCTGGTCGGTCGTGCGGCGAGGCCGACGGCGTCCTGGCCGAGCCGGACGCCAACGCGGGCATGCTCACCCCTGCCGACCCCCGCCAGAGCGCCGGCGCGGCGCTCGCCGGTGATCAGAACCAGAACTTCACGCCCAACGGCGTCGCGACCGACCTGACGGCCGCGGAGTCCGACGCCGCGGACGTCGTCCAGACCGGCGATGCCGCTCGGACCGCCGCCAACACGGGCGGCACCGGCGGTGGAACGCTGGCTACGCCCGGCGTCAACGGCAGCTTCCAAGCGCTTCCGTTCGGGCTCGATCCCGCCCGCACCCCCGTGCTGGGCAGCCTTCAGACCGGCGACCAGCACGTGGCCACAGCGGTATCCAGCTGGTATCGGCTGCCCGCCACCGGCCTCGGTACCGCGCCCCTGCTGGTGGTGACCGCCGCGGGCCGGTTCGATGCCGGCGGCATCACCGTCGAGTTCGGCGTCCCCAGCGGAGCGGGGTTCCGATCGCTGCGCACCGCGACGCCGATCGACATCGGACCCGCGCCGGCCTGGCGCAATCTGCGAATCCCGCGCGCGATGGTGCCGAGAACCGCGACCGCGGTGCGAATCCGGGCATCGGTCACCTCGCCCTCCGCCCGCAACTGGATCGCCTATACCCCGCCGCGGGTGCCGCACCTCGAGCCGCTCGGAAAGCTGGTCGGGGACGACCCGGTGCTGATCGACTGGGGCGTGGGTATCGCGTTCCCATGCCAGCGGCAGTGGGCCGAATTCGGCGGGATCGCGCAACAGCCGACGTGGCGGATCCAGCCC
>CAJCHX010000534.1 GCA_903970215.1 Acidobacteriaceae bacterium | reverse complement strand
AGGCGTCACCGATACCGATCCCGCGCCCGCATGTCCGGTCCACGGCGGTCGGCTCAAGCCGCCGGTGGAAGGCGGTAGCTACCGCCACTGGTGGCCCAACGAGATCGACCTCAAGGTACTCGCGCACAATCCCGACGTCGCGAACCCGATGGACGCGGACTTCGACTATGCCGCCGAGGTGGCCACCCTCGACATCGACGCGCTCAAGGCCGATCTGGTCGAGCTCATGCACACGTCCCAGTCGTGGTGGCCGGCCGACTTCGGTCATTACGGCCCGCTGTTCATCCGCATGTCGTGGCACGCCGCCGGCACCTACCGGATCGATGACGGCCGCGGCGGAGCGGGCGCCGGCATGCAGCGCTTCGCGCCGCTGAACAGCTGGCCCGACAACGTGAACCTGGACAAGGCGCGGCACCTGTTGTGGCCGATCAAGCGAAAGTACGGCCGCAAGCTCTCGTGGGCCGACCTGCTGGTGTTCACGGGGAACGTCGCGCTCGAGGACATGGGCTTCACGACGCGGGGCTTCGCCTTCGGACGCGAGGACCAATGGGAGCCGGAATTGGTCTATTGGGGACCCGAGGCCGAGTGGTTGGGCACCGACAGCCGGTACACCGGCAAGCGTGACCTCGAGAAGCCGCTCGGCGCGACCACGATGGGCCTGATCTACGTCAATCCCGAAGGCCCCGAGGGAGTTCCAGACCCGATCGCCGCCGCGTTCGACATCCGCGAGACATTCAGCCGGATGGCGATGAACGACATCGAGACCGCCGCACTGATCGTCGGCGGCCACACCTTCGGCAAGACCCACGGCGCCGGTCCCGACCCCGTGGGCCCCGAGCCTGAGGCCGCCCCGTTCGAGGAGCAGGGCCTCGGCTGGAAGGGCTCCTACGGCACCGGCGTCGGCGCCGACGCGGTGACCAGCGGCCTCGAGGTCATCTGGACCAACACCCCGACCACGTGGGACAACAGCTTCCTGGAGATCCTCTACGGCAACGAGTGGGAGCTGACCAAGAGCCCCGCCGGCGCCAACCAGTGGAAGCCCAAGGACGGTGGTTCGGCCGACTCCGTGCCCGATCCGTTCGGCACCGGGAAGACGCATCCGTCGATGCTCACCACCGATCTATCGTTGCGCGAAGACCCGATCTACGCGCCGATCACGCGGCGCTGGCTCGATCACCCGGAGGAGCTGGCCGAGGAGTTCGCGAAGGCGTGGTTCAAGCTGCTGCACCGCGACATGGGCCCCACGTCGCGCTACCTCGGCCCGCTGGTGCCGGCCACCGAGGAGATCTGGCAGGACCCGGTTCCCGCTGTCGACCACCCGCTGATCGACGACGCCGATGCAGCAGTGATCAAACAGCGGATCCTCGCATCGGGCCTGACGACCTCGCAGCTGGTGAAGACCGCTTGGGCGGCGTTCTCGTCGTTCCGTGGCAGCGACAAGCGGGGTGGCGCGAACGGCGGCCGCATCCGCCTGCAGCCCCAGATCGGCTGGGAGGTCAACGAACCCGACGAGCTGGCGCAGGCGATCACGGTGCTCGAGGGCGTGGCCGACGCCTTCAACGCCCAGCAGTCGAGCGGCAAGAAGGTGTCCTTCGCCGACGTCGTGGTGCTGGCCGGCAATGCAGGGGTCGAGCAGGGCGCGAAGGCGGCCGGCTTCGACGTGACGGTGCCGTTCGCTCCCGGCCGCACCGATGCCACGCAGGACCAGACCGACATCGATTCGTTCTCCGCGCTCGAGCCGAAGTGGGACGCCTTCCGCAACTACGTCGGCAAGGCCGCGCCGCTCGCTCCGGAGTACCTGCTGGTGGACAAGGCGAGTCTGCTCACGCTGAGCGCCCCCGAGATGACTGTGCTGATCGGCGGCCTGCGAGTGCTGGGCAACAACTACCAGGGCTCGCCGCTCGGCGTGTTCACCACCACGCCTGGGGCGCTGACGAACGACTTCTTCGTCAACCTGCTCGACCTGGGAACCACGTGGGCTCCGTCGTCGGCCGACGACGCGACCTATGTGGGCACCGATCGCACCACCGGCGAGAAGAAGTGGACGGCGAGTCGGGTGGATCTGGTGTTCGGCTCGAACTCGATCCTCCGGTCGCTCGCCGAGGTGTACGCGACCGACGACGCGAAGGAGAAGTTCGTCAAGGACTTCGTGACCGCCTGGGCCAAGGTGAGCAATGCCGATCGGTTCGATGTGAAGTGATGTTTGTGAAGTGATGCCCTGAACCACCTCGCGCGACGCCCCGCGGCCCTCGTCGGCCCGTGGGGCGTCCGTGCAGGTGACCACATCGCCGGTGTGGCGATCAGGCGTTACGATATCGTGACGCCGATCACGGCGGACCACCCACAGCGCGACAGGTGGTCCGTACATTCGTTATCGGTGTGTCGGCAGTGCGATCCCGAAGCTGTCACCGCCGCCGATTGCTGACGCGTACGTACGGGTGATTGGTGACCGATATGACTGGCGCAAAGCGTCCGGGGCGGCGAGTGTGGAACCTCAGTAGCTGGCCGATGGTGTGGCGGTTGATCGCTGTGATGGCGATTCCATTACTGCTGGCTTCGATATTCGGTGGTATCCGGATTCGCGACGCCGTCGAGGAGTCCACCAAGACGCGAGCCGAGGCCTCACAAGTCGCTGCTGTACCCGCCCTGCTCGAACTGTATGCAGCCAGTGTGGTTCTCGGCGCCGCGCAGATTCCTCGCGCGGTGACACCGGATGTGACTTCCCGGGCCGACCGTGCCATCGCGAACGCGCAAGCACTGACCGGCGGCGGAACGCTGCACCCCGACATCGCGCGAACTGCCGATGCCATGGTGAACACCGCAGAGCAGATCCGTGCCGGCGGGACCGCACCGGCCGGTTCGATCCAGCTGGTGGTCAACCGGTTGCACCAGTTACAGGGCAACGTGGTGGACGTCGTGGAATCGTCCGTGGAGTCCATCGACGACGTGTCCGTTCGGAACGCCACCAGTCGTCTGGTCGATATCCAGTCGTCGCGGCTGCTGCTGTTGGACGAGTCGGTGGCCTTCTTGCGCGCTCAATTGACGCCTGGCCATCCCCGGGACGATTTCGTGGCGCTGCGTGGTGCCGAACAGGCATCGTTGCAGGAACTCGCCCGGCAGTATCCGGCGGATGATGCGCGCGTCGCCAAGCTGGTGTCGGTCGAGCAGCAGCGCCAACAGTGGATCGTGGCGTCGACCAAACCCGCCGTGGTTCGTGACCAGGGTGTCACCTCTTCGGAGCTGTTCGCGACACTGTCGGACGAGGCGGCCGGGTCGATCCAGGCGACGGTGAGCCATCGATCGAGCGAAGCTCGGACCAGCGCCATCCGCAATACCGTGGTGGTGCTCCTCGCCCTCTTCTGCGCATTGGTACTGGCGGCGTTGGTGGTTCGCTCGATCACCGGCCCGCTGCGCAGATTGCAGACGGCCACCCGACGAATCGCCGAGGAAGACCTGCCCGCGGAGGTCGAGCGGATCAAGGTCGGCGAGAGCATCGACGACGTGCACGCCGAACCCGTGCCGGTGCACACCCGCGAGGAGGTCGGCCGGGTCGCCCGGGCCGTCGACGCCATCCACGGCCAAGCGCTGCGATTGGCCGGTGAACAGGCGACTCTCCGGCTGCAGGTGAACGACATGTTCGAGACGCTGGCCCGGCGCAACCGAGGGCTCGTGGATCGCCAGCTCGAATTGATCGAGTCGCTCGAATTCGACGAGAAGGACTCGACGTCCCTCGATCGGCTGTTCGTGCTCGACCACCTCGCCACCCGCATGCGCCGCACCAGCGACAACCTGCTCATCCTCGCGGACAAAGGGGTCCGCCGGGCGAGCACTGATCCGGTGCGGATCAGCGACGTCTTGCATGCGGCGATATCCGAGGTGGAGGACTACCGTCGCGTGAAGGCCACGGAGGCCCCACCCGGCATGCTGGTCGAACCCGCCGCCACCGACGTCGTGCACCTGCTGGCCGAGCTCCTGGACAACGCCCTCCGTGCGTCCCCGCCCGACAAGGACGTGCGGTTCAACATCGCAGCGGCGCAGGATCAGGGTCTCCTGATCGAAGTCGCCGATCGCGGAATCGGGATCCCACCGGCCGTGATGGCCGACATCAACGAGAACCTCCGGCATGGGACCGATCCGGGGCCGGACACCGCGCGGCAGATGGGCTTGTTCGTCGTATCGCGTCTGGCGCACAGCCACGGCCTGGAGGTCAGGCTTCGGCCCACCTTTGACACCGCACGCGATCCGGGGGTCACTGCGACCGTGCACATCCCGCACACGCTGATCGTCGCTCCCCCGGCCGAGTCGGTGCCGCCTACGGAGTCCGAACTGTCGATGGACCTGGACCACCGACTGCTGGTGGCCGCAGCCGAGGCGGCTCCCCACACCGACGGGTCACCCAGCGACGGGCCGCATACCGACAGGTCGGTGACCTTCTCGCCGCCGAGTGGTTTCTCCCGGGGGCCGGACGGCACCTATTCGGTGACCCTGGGCATCCGCC
>CAJCHX010000533.1 GCA_903970215.1 Acidobacteriaceae bacterium | reverse complement strand
AGTTCGCGAACAACCCGAAATATGCGGCGTTGGCGTCCATGACTTTCGCCAGTGGGCTCACCTGACCCGCGTAGTGCCGTCGCACGCATTCCAACGTCAGGTCGAGCCGGTCGCCGATCCTATTGCTGAAGCCTCGCATGCCGTTGATCGTGCCTGCTCCCTTAACCGTGGTGCTTGGCCAGATCAGCATGCTTGCCGATCGTGTAGCGCAACCGCTGGAATGACTGCAGCTCGCGGTCGGAGACCCCTCGCACCGTAGTCTCTAGTCTCGTCCATCCGAGATATCCGGGGACGCAGGTATCGCTCGACATTGCGAAGTCGCCCAGGTTCGACCTATGGCTCAAGTACCGACCAGGGGTACCGATATCGAGGATGAACATGCCACCGCCCGGCAACGGACGGCTCCACAGCGCCGCGTGGTACCGCCGGAGCGTCGGGCTCGTCTTGTCTGGGTCGGTTCCGGGCGGTGCATCCGACCGGAAGTCGAAGTTCGTGTCAATGGGCTTCCTCACGTTTCCCCCGAAACCCGAAGAATCATCGTCTCCATGCGGATCACAATCTTTCGCGGTCGCGGCTGGTTGCCGGGCTGGCGGGCTCGCGCTTGCGCAGTAGTCTCTTGCCGACGTGCGCACCATGGCTCGGCCGTCCGCGCGCGATCTCCTCACGGACGCCGTTGCAATTATGGCGAGTCCCTACCCTTGACCGGGTCGAATGGTAGCCATGCGGTGGATCCGCAAGCGCACGAGGCGGCCACATTTAAGTGGTCGCGCGCTGACATGAGTTCAGACCAGGCCAGAAACCTAGTCTGACCTGGCATGATTCTGTAGCGCTCAAGGGTCTGGGTTCACTGTCTGGATTCATGACACGTGTCACAGGTGATACGTCGCTGATGAGTCCCGACATACGTCAGACTGGCACGCGCCAGAGTCGAGAACATGTCCCGTGCACGCGTCGCAGCACTGAAAGTCGTATCCAAACAGCTCCCCGTCACCGACGCCGCACAGCAATACGGCTACTCACGCCTCCAGCTCCAACGCCTCCTGGCCCGCTACCGCCAAGACGGCCTCGAACCACGCTCCAGACGCCCTAGAACCAACCCCAGAGCAACACCAAAGACAGTGCGCGAGAAGATCATCGAACTCCGCCGAGACCTCACCGCCCGCGGCCTCGACGCAGGCCCCGTCACCATCGCCTGGCACCTCGAACACCACGGCCTCACCGCCCCATCGACCTCGACGATCCGACGGCATGCTGCACGCCGCAAACCTCGTCGTCCCGGAGCCACGCAAACGCCCAAAGAGCCCCTACCTGCGATTCGAGGCCGCCCAACCCAACGAGACCTGGCAATCCGACTTCACCCACTGGCGACTCGCCGACGGCACCGACATCGAGATCCTCAACTGGCTCGACGACCACTCCCGCTACCTACTCTCCAGCACCGCCCACCAGCCCGTCACCGGCGACGACGTCGTGACCACCTTCCTCGCCACCATCGAGGCGCACGGAACACCGGCCTCAACCCTCACCGACAACGGCCGCGTCTACACCGCCCGATTCGGCGGCGGCCGCAACGCCTTCGAACACCTCCTACCGATCCTCGGCGTCACACAGAAGAACGGCTCACCCGGCCACCCACAAACCCAAGGCAAAATCGAGCGATTCCACCAGACCCAAAAGCGCTACCTCGCCGCCCAGCCGCCCGCCCGCACACCATCTGACCTGCAGAAACAACTCGACCAGCTACGCGAGCACTACAACGAGCAACGACCCCACCGCGCACGCCAACGCACCACCCCCGGCGCCGCCTACCGCGCCATCGACAAAGCGCTCCCCGCACCGCCACGCCCCGCCGGCCACTACCGCGTGCGCTACGACCACATCGACCCCCACGGCAAGATGAGCCTCCGCCACGCAGGAAAGCATCGGCATCGAACACGCCCGCAAACGCGTCATCGCCGTCGCCGACGACACCACCGTCACCGTCATCCACCTCGACACCGGCGAAGTCATCGCCACCAACCAGATCCAGCCCGACAAAACCTACTGGCGCAACACGCAGAAAGCCCCCGGCCGATGGCCGGAGGCTTCCCAGTGACACAAGTCCCGACTCATGTGTGACACATGTCGCGACTCATCACATTTGTGGAGCTAAGGGGATTCGAACCCCTGACCCCCACACTGCCAGTGTGGTGCGCTACCAGCTGCGCCATAGCCCCGTATTCGGTTTTCATCTGCGGTTAACCGCCTGGAAAAAGTTACAGCATCGTCCGTGCCTGGACCAAATCGCCTGCTGGACGGCGGTCGGCAGCCGCCCAGCAGGCCCGCAGGATCAGTTGCCCAGCAGGGTGTTCAACCAATTCGGGTCGTTGAGCGCGTCCAGGTCCCTGCCGTCCTGCAGCACCGTCGGCGTTCCCTGCGCCCCGAGCGCAGTCAGTTGCGTCAGCCCCGTGGCAGCGGTGGCGGTGGCCTCCTGGGTGTCTGCGCCGCTCGAGATCGCGCTGGTCACGTCGGCGGGCAGCGTCACACCCACCTGCTTGGCGGCGTCGCCGGCGAATCCAGCCAGGTCGGCGTTGGACCAGTCGGAGGGTGCATCCTCCTTCGGCTGCTGCTTGAACAGCGAGAGGTGGAACGCCAGCCACACCTTCTGCTTCTGGTCGGCGGGCAGCGACGACTTCGCGATCGCCAGCGCAGCCCCAGCCGCGCGCGACGAGTAGTTCTTCGACGCGCTGCTCGGGTTGAGGAAGTCCAGCATGTGGTACCGCACTCGGAGCTGCCCCTTGGCGATCGCGTCCTCGATCTGCGAGCCGGAGGCCTGCTCGAGCTGGGCGCAATACGGGCACTGGAAGTCCTCGAACACGTCGATCAAGGTCTTGGCGTCCGCGTTTCCGGCGGTGAAGCTCGTAGACGTGTCCAGCTGTGCGGCGGCGCTCGCTTTGCCGGCCGCTGTATTCGTGTCTGCCTTGTGCTTGAAGAAGAAGACGCCGCCGATCACCAGCACCACGATCACCAGGATCGCCGCGCCGCCCAGCACGTAGGACAGCGTGTTCGACTGCTTCGAAGGCACGTACGTCGTGCCCCCCTTGCCCTTCTTCACCTTGGGCACTCCGCCCGGCTTGTTCGCGGCGCTCAAGTCCTTCTCACTCCTGGTATCGGGCGCGGCACCCACGGCCACGCTGTCGGTCGAACATGTCCTATGCGTTCACGAGCGGCTGGAGGGCGAGCTGCCGGCGTTCCACCCGCGATCCCGGACCCAGCGCGCCGAAGCTACGTGGGTAGGCGATCAGCCACGCGGCGAGGATCAGAAAACCGGTGTCCCGGAGGATCTCCATCGCGTACTTCCCCGGCCCTGCCTTGGCGTCGTACCCGCCGCCGCCGAAACAACCGCAGTCGATCTTCATCCCGCGGACCCACACGGACGCGATCACGCCGATGAGTACCGCGAACCCCAACACCGAGAGGACGGCCGCCACGCGGGTGCCGAATCCGATCAACACCACCAGTCCCACGGCCAGCTCGACCAGCGGCAACGCTGCGGCAACCCAGCCCACTGCTCCCGCAGGCAGTAGCTTGTACGCCTCCACGGCGGCCTTCGTCTGGCTCGGCTCCGACAGTTTCAAAGCGCCGCTCACGATCCATACCGCCGCGAGGGCGACACGTACCAACGTGCTGATCCCCCCGCGTCGGCCGTTGCGGTCGATCGCATCTCTCACAGAACTCACCACGGCCCCTACCATAGCGGCCGGAGCTTACGAAGCCCCTGAGAGCAGCGCTCAGGAACCCTGCAATACCCGGTCGACGAGAGCCTTCGCCTCGGTCTGCACCTGCGCCAGGTGTTCGTCGCCGCGGAACGACTCCGCATAGATCTTGTAGACGTCCTCGGTACCGGAGGGACGCGCGGCGAACCACGAGCTCTCGGTGGTCACCTTGAGCCCGCCGATCGGCGCACCGTTCCCGGGGGCGGTGGTCAGCTTCGCGGTGATCTTCTCGCCCGCCAGTTCGGTCGCGTCCACCTGCTCGGGCGACAACTTCGCCAGCACGGCCTTCTGCTCCCGATTCGCGGGGGCATCGATCCGCTGGTACGCGGGCACGCCGTACCGCGCCCCCAATTCGGCGAAGTGCTCGGACGGCGACTTACCGGTGACCGCGAGAATCTCCGACGCGAGTAGCGCCATGATGATGCCGTCCTTGTCCGTCGACCAGACGGTGCCGTCGGTGCGCAGGAACGAAGCCCCGGCCGACTCCTCACCCCCGAAGCCGACGCTGCCGTCCAGCAGACCCGGCACGAACCACTTGAATCCCACCGGCACCTCGAGCAACCGCCGCCCCAGGGCCGCAACCACACGGTCGATCATCGACGAACTCACCAGCGTCTTGCCGACCGCCGCGTCGGCCGCCCAGCCCGGACGATTGGCGAACAGGTAGTTGATCGCCACGGCGAGATAGTGGTTCGGATTCATCAACCCACCGTCCGGGGTGACGATGCCGTGCCGATCCGAATCGGCGTCGTTCCCGGTGGCGATGTCGTACTTGTCCTTGTTCGCGATCAGCGAGGCCATCGCGTTGGGCGAGCTGCAGTCCATCCGGATCTTGCCGTCGGTGTCGAGCGTCATGAACCCGAACTGCGGGTCCGTGGTCGGATTGACCACGGTCAGTTCGAGGTTGTAGCCCTCGCCGATCGCCGCCCAATAGCCGATGGACGCGCCGCCCAGCGGATCGGCGCCGATCCGGATACCCGCGTCCCTGATCACGCTCATGTCCAGCACGTTGAGGAGGTCGTTGACGTACGAGCCCTGGAAGTCGAAGCGGCGCACGTAACCCGAGGCCAAGGCCCGCTCGATCGGGATGCGCTTGACCGCGGACAAGCCGCCCTCGAGGATCTCGTTGGCGCGGGCCGCGATCACCGACGTGGCATCGGTGTCGGCCGGGCCGCCATGCGGCGGGTTGTACTTGAAGCCACCGTCGGCGGGCGGGTTGTGAGACGGCGTGACGACGATGCCGTCGGCCTGCGCATTGGAGCGCACGCGGTTGTGCGCGAGGATCGCGTGGCTCAGCGCAGGGGTCGGCGTGTACCGGTCGTCTACGTCGACCAGAACGGTGACGCCATTCCCGGCCAAGACCTCGACCGCGGTCTGCCACGCCGGCACGGACAGCAGGTGAGTGTCCTTTGCCAGGTACAGCGGACCGGTGATGCCCTGCGCTGCACGGTATTCCACGATCGCCTGCGTGGTAGCAAGGATGTGGTCCTCGTTGAAAGCACCATTCAGGCTGCTGCCGCGGTGCCCGGAGGTCCCGAACACCACTCGCTGATCGGGGTTGTGCGGGTCGGGCTTGATGGTGTAGTACGCCGACTCCACAGCCGAGACGTCGATCAAGTCCTCGGGGAGGGCCGGCTGGCCGGCGCGGGGGTGAGCCATCGCGGGGGTTCCACCTTTCATCGTGGGACGCACGTGCTGCGCCCGCGGTCGGGTCCGCCGTGCCGGGTCGCGACCGACGGTGCCAACCCCAAAGTATTCACCGTGCGCCGTGCTGTCACCGTCGGATTGACCGTAACCACAGGAGCAGCGACAAACGCGACCAATCGTCTTCGTACCGCACACTATTGCGGCTCGGCCCCCGTGCGCAGTGCAACTATTGCGTGCCGAACCGTTTCGCTGTGTCACGCTATTTCACACTCGCGAGCACAGCGGAATCAGAAATACGTGGCCAGCAGGTCCACCACCACCGGGTCATCCGAGTCGCCACCGCTCGCCCGCACCACCGGCACGGTCCGCCACTTGTCCAGCACCGTGCACGGGTGCGAGGCCACCAGTCCCACCACGTCGCCGACCGCCAGGGGGTCGTCCACCGCGAGGTCGACGAACAGGTGCTGGTCGTTGATGGCGGTCGCGACGGCGCCGACGAGCGGGCGCTGCGGGCCGCCTAGGGAGGGCGCTGCCACCTGCGGCACGGGCAGGCCGTCGTCGAACGAGACATCCCGGCGCCCCACGTCGAGCAATGCAAGGGTCGGCTCCGGCCGCGACAGGACGCGCGCCCACACCCGCATCGCCGACCGCAGCCGCGGCGCGGCGATCCCGCGGTCGGCGGGAGCGACAGAGGCGTAGAAGCCGTCGTCGTGAATGAGGTACACACCCGACCGCAGCTCCACCCACGTCCCGCGATCCCGCAGCGGGCCCAGCACCGCCGCAACCCGGTCGAAGTACGCGCTGCCACCCGCACTGAGGACCGCCACACCGTCGTCCGGATAGGCGCCCGCGAGTCCCCGGTGCACCTGCGCCATCGCCTCCAGGTAGGCGTCGACCCGCGCGAGCGAAGCCGGTGTCACGTCGTGCGCGACCGCACCCTCGTAACCCGCGACGCCCCCGAGCCGCAGGCCCGGCGAGGCCGCGATCGCCTCCCCCACGTGCACCGCTCCGTCGACCGTCCGGGCCCCGGTCCGCGCACCGAGTGCGCCCACCTCCACCAGCACCGTCAGCGGCCGACGGGTACCCGCGAGCGCGTCGCTCAACAGCGCGACGGTCGCGGTCGAGTCGGCCCACACCTGCACGTCCAACCCGGGATCGGCGTCGAGCGCGGCGCCGAGCCAGGCCACCCCGCCCGGGTCCGCCAGTGCGTTGGCGACGTGCACCCGCCGAATCCCAGCTGCGACCGCGACGCGCAGCTGCGGATAGTTCGCGACGGTGATGCCGTGGGCACCCGCCGCGATCTGCCGCCGCCACAGGGTGGGCGACATCGTGGTCTTCCCGTGCGGGGCGAGGTCGAGGCCGTGCTCGCCGCAGAAGGCGGCGAACTCGGCGAGGTTGTCCGCGATCGCGTGATCGTCGAGCACCAGCAGTGGCGTGGCCAGCGACGACAGTCTCGGCCGGCGGGCCAGGAACTCATCGACGGTGAGGCCGTCGGCCCACGGCGGAATCGCTTTGTCGGTCATCGACAACGGCCCCTGCGGTCGGCCTGCAAGCTCTGTGGTCGCCGTCATGATCCTCCTCGTTTTCGCGGTGTCCGCACCGTACCCGACCTGCTCAGACGCTCTCCTCACAACGGCGCCCGCCTGCCTGACAGGTCGTGTTGACCCCGCCGTAACCGCGACCTGCGGACGGCGAAACACACCCGCCGAACCATGGAACACAACGGAAGGGATGCAATGGCTGCGGTGCCTGCGAGGTCGACTCAGCCGGCGCGATCATCGACGGTGTCGACGCTGTGCGGCTACTGCGGCGTCGGTTGCGGCATGGACCTGCACGTCTCCGATGGCGTCGTGACCAAGGCGACCGGACGTCCCGACCACCCGGCCAACCGCGGCCGGCTGTGCACGAAGGGCAACACGACCGCGGACATGCTCCGCGCCGGCGGCCGACTGACGACGGCGCTCATCCGACCGGAGCGGGGGGCCGAGGCGGTCCCGACGGGGGTCGACGCCGCCGTCGCTGACGTCGCGGCGCGGCTGAGCGCGATCCGGGACACACATGGGCCGGACGCGATCGCGCTGTACGTCTCGGGCCAGATGTCGATCGAAGCCCAGTATCTGGCGAACAAGCTCGCCAAGGGCTTCCTGCGGACGCAGTGGATCGAGTCCAACTCCAGGCTGTGCATGGCCAGCGCCGGCACCGGGTACAAACAGTCGCTCGGCGCCGACGGGCCGCCCGGCAGCTACGACGACCTCGACAGCGCCGACTTGTTCCTGGTGATCGGGGCCAACATGGCCGACTGTCATCCGGTCCTGTTCCTGCGCATTATGGATCGCGTGCGCGCGGGCGCGAAGCTCGTGGTAGTAGACCCCCGGCGCACCAATACCGCAGCCAAGGCCGATATCCACCTGTCAGTGCGTCCAGGGACCGATCTGGCGCTGCTCAACGGGCTGCTCCGGCTGGTCGCCGACCTCGGCGGTGTCGACGAGGAGTTCGTGGCCGTGCACACCGAGGGCTGGGACGCGATGGGATCGCTGCTCGACGAGTATCCCGCCGAGCGAGTCGCCCAGATCACGGGCGTCGATGAGGCGCAGCTGCGATCGGTAGCCGAGCTGATCGCCGGCACGCCGAACTGGGTGAGCCTGTGGACAATGGGCCTCAACCAATCCACGCATGGCACCTGGAACACCAACGTGCTGTGCAACCTGCACCTCGCGACAGGCGCGATCTGCAAGCCGGGCGCCGGGCCGTTCTCGCTGACGGGGCAGCCGAACGCGATGGGCGGGCGCGAGATGGGTTACATGGGGCCGGGGCTGCCCGGACAACGCGCGGCACTGGACCCCGACGACCGGGCGTTCGTCGAGGAGCGGTGGGGCCTCGCCCCCGGCACCATCCGACCGGAGGCCGGGGCGGGCACAGTCGACATGTACCGCCGGATGGCCGACGGTGAGATCAAAGCTGCGTGGATCATCTGCACCAATCCCGTTGCGTCGGTGGCCAACCGCGCCGCCGTGGTGGCAGGTCTGGAGCGGGCCGAGCTGGTGGTGGTGCAGGACGCGTTCACCGGCGTCGAGACCGCCGCGTACGCCGACGTGGTACTCCCGGCCGCGCTGTGGGCCGAGGCCGAGGGCGTGATGGTCAACAGCGAACGCACCATGACGTACTGCGCACCCGCGCTGGCCGCGCCCGGCGAGGCCCAGCCCGACTGGGAGCTGATCTGCGGGGTCGCGACCGCGATGGGCTACGGCGCGGCGTTCGACTTCTCTTCCGCGGCAGAGGTGTTCGATGAATTGGCCGCGTTCCATAACCCACGCACCGGCTGGGACCTGCGTGGCGTCGACCACAAGCGCCTGCGCCGCGGCCCGGTGCAGTGGCCCGCCCCGCCGGGCTGCTCCGACCGGAACCCGATCCGCTACCGCAACGACGGCGTCAGCCAGAGCCTGCACGTACTCGACGACGGCATCGTTCCGCGGCTTGCGTTCGCCACGCCCAGCCGTCGTGCGCGGTTCCTGCCACGCCCGCACATGGCCCCCGCCGAGCTGCCGGACGACGAGTTTCCGCTGGTACTCACCACGGGCCGGGTCGCCCACCAATGGCACACCATGACCAAGACCGGCCGAGTCGCGAAACTCAACAAGTTGAACCCCGCACCGTTTCTGCAACTGCATCCCGAGGACGCCGAACGACTCGGAATCAGCGACGGGATCAGCGTGGAGGTCCGCTCACGCCGCGGTCGAGCCGTGCTGCCCGCCGTCGTCGACGATGCGGTGCGTCTGGGGGTGTGTTTCGCGCCCATGCACTGGAACGACGCGTTCGCGCCCGACGTGGCGGTGAACGCGGTGACCAACGACGCCGTAGACGCCGACTCGCTGCAGCCCGAGTTCAAGTTCTGCGCCGTCAGCGTGACACCGGTTCCCACCGAACCCCCGCCGGACGCTCCCACTACGGAGGTGGACATGACGTCGATTGACGCGCTCGCGGCCGCCCTGGGCCCCCTGCCCTCCCGCGCCGAGCTGACTGCGTCGGAGCGATTGTTCCTGTCAGGGCTGCTCGCCGGGCTTCGGGCGCATCCGCCGTCCGGTGAGGTGCCGGTGCTACCGGCGAGCGCTCCGCTGAGCCCCGACGCCCACGTCTGGGTGACCGGCGTGCTGGCTGGAGTGTTTTCTCGGAGATCGGAACAGACTGCACCACAATCACTTCCGGGAGCCGTTGCCCTTCCGATCGCAGACCTGCCGAGCGTGACGGTCGTATGGGCATCGCAGACCGGCACGGCCGAGGAGTTCGCGCAGAGGTCCGTAGAGCTGCTCGGCAGCGCCGGAATCACCTGCCGTCTCCGCGCCGCCGACGAGGTCGCAGTCGCGGACCTCAGCGGGACAACGCTGTTCGTGGTCGCCACCACCGGCGATGGCGACGCCCCCGACAACGGGATCGCACTGTGGGACGCACTGGCCACCGCGGAGCCCGGCGACATCGACGGTCTGGACTTCTCGGTCCTCGGCTTCGGAGACTCGTCGTACGCCGACTTCTGCGGGTTCTCGCGCAAGCTCGACGCGCGGCTCGAGTACTTGGGCGCGCATCGGATCGCGGATCGCGCTGCGTGCGAGCCGGACTACGACGTCACCGCGCACGCGTGGACGGAACGGGTGGCGGCGGCGATCGCCGCCCGCGAGTCCCTTCCCGCCCGGGCGGAGCGTGGATCAGCGCCTGCCGCAGCGTCGTCGATGATCGCGACCCCGGGTGCGGGGGCTGCGCCGGCCCTCGAACCGTCGTACACACGCAGAAACCCTTTGCGCACAACGCTGGCGACCAACGTCCCGCTGTGCGGGGACGGCTCGGACAAGGACGTTCGCAACATCGGCGTCCATCTGCCCGACGGCACCATCGAATACGACGTCGGCGATGCGCTCGGGGTGTGGCCACGCAACCGCCCCGACGTGGTCGACGAGTGGCTCGCGCGGACCGGG
>CAJCHX010000532.1 GCA_903970215.1 Acidobacteriaceae bacterium | reverse complement strand
AGGCTGGATGACCGGGACACGACGCCGGTCACGCGCACTGACATAGAACATGTCGGCCAGGAACAGTTGTTGCCCGTATCGGTTCGCGGCGCGCACATCCAGCAACTGCTTGTCCTCGCGGACCATCGTGGCTTGTTTGTGGCAGAGCCGGCAGACCCCGTCGTCGCCGAGCGTGACGGTGGTCGAGCAGATCCGACACGGGCCGATCGTGTGGTGTTCACGCCGGTAGGAACGGCAACCGTGACAGACCCACTGGCCCCAGCGCCGCGCTCCCCAAGCGTGGCAGTCCAGGCAGGAGTCGACCGCAGGACTGCCGTCGCGGTGGCACCGCCTGCAGACCCCACTCGTGTAGTAGTCCTTGCGCGATCCACAGCGCAGGCACGGCGGCGGGACGACCGGGCCGCCCGGCCAGCACGCGAAGCAGTATTCGACACCGGTGAACGCGGCTCGCGCCGTGCTACAAGCTATGCACGGCTTGCGTCGCGACGGTTTGGCTCCGCGACGTCTCGGGGTCACGCGGGCGGCTTGGAGCGGTTTCGCCCCAACCGTGGTGTGACCTTGGGTGACCTTGCGTCGCCGGCTTCTGCAGCCTTGTGCGGACGGCGGGCTGCGACGGCTTCGGGCTCGCGGACCAGCAGATCCGTCGGCGAGCACTCGAGCACCGCGCAGATGACATCAAGATCATCGAGCCGGATCGATGTCGGGGTCGTGGTCCACAACATCGACATCTTCCCGGCACTGATTTCCAAGCCCGCCTCGGCCAGCCGGCGTCGCATCTCGGTGGACTTCCAGATGCCACGCTCAGCGGCGGTCATGCGCAGGTTCCAGCGCATCGGATCACCTTCAATCTCCCAGACGGTGCGCTACGCGCGCGTTGGCCGTGGTCCAGGACTGCTCGATGTGCTCAGCCGGCACGTGGATATAGCGCGTCGTCGTAGACAGCCAAGAGTGGCCCAGCAGCTCCTGGATCGCCTTCAGGTCCATCCCGCGCTCATACAACGACGACGCGCAGTAGTGCCGAAGACCATGCGGAGTCAGCTTGCCGACCCAACCCGGCAGCCATCGCCCGACGGCCGTCGCCAAGCCAGAACGCAGAGCATCGGGCTGGACCCGCAGGCACAAGCCGGTGTCCGCATCGCGGCGTTCGCTCGGCAACAGGGGCGCATCCGGATCGTCCCAGTCACTACCGAACTGGTGACGCACATCGGTGAACCACCACTGCAGCAGCGTGTCCACGCCGTCGATGCACGGCACGAGCCGGGTCTTGGGGCCACGGCCACGGCTTCCCTTGCCGAATCGAATATGCAACATGCCGTACTGGCCCATGTCCGGCCGCCAGTCGCGCACATCCAGCGCGGTGCTCTCGCTGATCCTCAGACCCACTCGACGCCACAGCGACGCAGCGAAGTAGTCCCGAGCCGCCGGCAGGTACTTGCGCGCCGTAGGCAGCACATCCCTCCAGCTCCCGAACATCGCCTCGATGTCAGCGGTCGGCGGAGGCACCCGGCCGATACCGTGATCAGGCTTGGCGGGCCGGTTGAACTCGTCAATCGGTTGCGTCAGCACATACCCAGTGAGGGCGTGGACGTCGCCCTGGTAGCGCGCCAGCAGGAAGTCGAAGAACTGCGAGAGCGTCCACGACTTCACCGCAATAGTGCCCGCAGCCAGTCCTCGTTCCCGACGCAGCCACGCGAGATAGCGGTCGGCATCCGAGGACTGTGCAGTCCAGACGCGATCTCCAACGAAGCGCAGGAACTCGAAGATCACACTGCGCTCGCCAGCAACGGTGTTGTCGGTGACTCCCGCCCCGACCATCGCCAGCAGGTACTGATCGACCAGCTCTTGCTCGAAGTCGTCCAGTTCCTGCTCGGTGCGAGGTCGACGCGCGCTGCCCAGCGAACGGACTACAGCCAACGACACGGCCCCTCCAGTCCGTTCATGGCGACAGAACGTCGTCCATATCAGTGTTCTGTCGGGAATCCTGACGGAAGGTCATCATCCATGTCAACATCAACAGGCCCCGCAAACGCAGGTCATCCGATAACACCAGGGCGGGAATCGCTTTGCGAACCCGCGATATTGCGGACAATCTGCGCAGGGGACTGCTGGCGCTGCGACGACGAGGGGAGGTGGACGGTGCCCTCACCCACTGACCCCCTCGAGCCCGGACCCTTCGAGCCCGGCCCCCAGGAGCCCGGGTCCCCCGAGTCCGGCAATCCCGACTCCGAGGAGTGGCGCGGCATGGATCCCCACGACCCCCGGGTGGAGACCGAGCTGCTGGACAACCTGGCCCTGGCCGCGCTCGGCCAACCGGTCGATCCGCTGATCGAGCGGCACGTCGCCCGGTGCGCGCGCTGCCAGCATGAGCTCGGTGGCCTGCGCCAGACCGTCGTCCTGGCCCGCGACGCGGGCCATCCCCGTGACCAGGCCGCGGAGCCCAGCCCGGCGGTGTGGGACCGCATCGCGGCCGAGCTCGGGCTGGCAGTCGACGCCCCGCCGCCGGCCGCCCCGCCGCCGGCCGCCTCGTCGCGGTCGGCCCGGCACCGCCCGGCGCGGCGCGTGCCGTGGCGGGGGGCGCCCTGGCGGGGCGGCCTGATCGCCGCCTGTGCCGCGGTCCTGCTCGCCGGGGTAGCCGGCACCGGCTACGCGCT
>CAJCHX010000531.1 GCA_903970215.1 Acidobacteriaceae bacterium | reverse complement strand
GCGTTCGAGGCCGGCGAGATGGTGCGGGTGCGACGGGCCGAAGGCGGGGTGACCACGGCGTGAACGAACCCACGCACGACTTCAATGCGCTGCCCGCCCCGGATGCTCGCGTCGCACTGATCGCGATCTGTGCGTCACCCGTGTGGGCGTCGAAGGTGACCGCCGGTCGCCCGTACCCCGACATGGAGGCCCTGTGTGCGGCCGCCGACGCGGCCCTGGATGCGTTGCCCGACAGCGAGATCGCCCTCGCGCTCGCCGGGCATCCCCGCATCGGCGAACGCTCGAGGCACGCCTCGTCGGCGCGGGAGCAGGCGGCGGTGCTCACCGCGAGTGCCGAGACCCTGGCTGCCCTCGCCGAGGGGAATGCCGAATACGAGCGGCGATTCGGTCACGTCTACCTCGTGGCAGCGGCCGGGCGCGGCCCCGACGAGCTGCTCGCCATCTTGCGTTCCCGACTCGACAATCCGCCCGACGTTGAACGCCTCGTCTTGCGCGGCGAACTGGCGGCAATCAACCGCCTGAGGCTGCGCACCGCGTTCGCCCCCGACGACGCTGCTGCTGCGAAGATGGCACGATGACGACCACCACACTGTCCACTCACGTGCTCGACACCGTCACGGGTCGGCCCGCGTCGGGCGTCGCGCTGACCCTCACCGACGCCGACGGTGCGACACTCGCGTCCGGTGTCACCGATTCCGACGGCCGGGTCGGAGCTCTCGCCAGCGTCGGGCCCGGCCGGTACACGTTGACTTTCGCGACCGGCGCCTACTTCCCCGAGGGACTGTATCCCGAGGTGTCGATCGCCTTCGCTGCCCCCGGCGGTCACCTGCACCTCCCGTTACTGTTGTCCCCCTTCGCCTATTCCACCTACCGCGGGAGCTGACATGACCGAATCCGTGCCGACCGAAACCCCACCGTTGACCGGCCGGATCATCCTGTCGGACAACCAATACGGCAAGGCCGAGAACCGCATCGTCCGGATCGTGCGCGACTCACCACGACACGAGATCCGCGACCTCAACGTCTCCTCCTGCCTACGCGGCGACCTCACCGCCGCCTACCTCACCGGCGACCAGAGCAAAGTCCTACCCACCGACACCCAGAAACAGACCGCCTACGCCTACGCCAAAGAAGTAGGCATCGACTCACCCGAGCAATACGCACTCGCCCTCGCCACCCACTACGTCGCCGACATCACCCCCGTCACCGAAGCCCGCATCGAAGTCGAGGAATACCCCTGGGTCCGCGCCACCGTCGACGGCACCGAACACGACCACACCTGGGTCCGCGGCTCCGCCGAGGTACGCACCGTCGCCGTCACCCACACCGCCGACCACACCTGGATCGTCTCCGGCATCAAAGACCTGGTGATCCTCAAATCCACCGGCAGCGAATTCAAAGGCTTCCTCACCGACCCCTACACCGTCCTCGAAGCGACCGAAGACCGGGTCATGGCCACCTCACTGGTACTGCAATGGCGGATGGCCTCCCTCGACCCCGGCACCGACGGCTGGGACGCGCTCTACGCACGGGTACGGCAGATCGCGATCGAACAGTTCGCCACCGTCCACTCCCTGGCCCTGCAACAGACCCTGCACCGGATCGGCCAAGCCGTACTCGAAGAACTGCCCAACGTCGCCGAGGTCCGATTGTCCGCACCCAACAAACACCACTTCCTCTACGACCTCACCCCCTTCGGGATCGACAACCACGGCGAAGTGTTCAACGCCGACGACCGGCCCTACGGCCTGATCCAAGCAGCCGTCTCCCGCGAGGACGCCCCACCCGCCGGCCCGGCCTGGGTGCCGTACCGGAACTGGTTGGCGTGACACCGGTTCCAGGTATCACGGCGTATCGCGGCCACCTGTTCGACGTCGATGCAGCGGGGCGAATGCGGTCCGAGGCCGATGGGGTGCTGGCCGTAGCCGGTGGTCGCATCGTGTTCCGCGGGTCGTGGCCCGAATTCGCGCGCTCGGCCGCGGGTGACACCGCGACGGTGATCGTGGGCGACCACCCCCGGTTCCTGTTGCCCGGGTTCGTCGATACGCACGCGCACTATCCGCAGGTGTTCTCGACCGACGCGTATGCGGGCAGGCCCGGTCCGGGCACGGGCACGGGCACGGGCGAGCGCAGCGACGGGACATCGGGCACAGGCGAGCGCAGCGACGGGACGTCAGGCACTGGCCAGCTGTTGGACTGGTTGCAGCGGTGCATATTCCCGGCCGAGGCGCGGCTCGCGGATCCCGACTTCGCGTCGGCCGCTGCAGCGGCGTTCTGTTCGCGCCGGGTGGCAGCGGGCACCACGACGGCGCTGGTGTTCGGGTCGGCCTTCCCTGCTGCCCAGGACGCTCTTTTCGCCGAGTCTGTGCGGGTCGGCCTGCGCACGGTGTCCGGCCGCGGTGTGCAGACCGTCGGGCCCGCTGCGGCCGCGCCGTTGATCACCGATATCGATACCGCGATCAGACTGTGCCGCAATGAGATCGACCGTTGGCACGGCGCAGGAGACGACCTGGTGCGGGCAGCGGTGGTACCCCGATTCGCCCTGTCGTTGGCCCCATCCGACATGAAGTCACTGGCCGGCCTGTACGGCGAGGTGCGCGATCGCGGCGTGTACTTCCACACCCACCTGTCGGAGAACGACAACGGCGCCGACGGCGAGGTCGCAGCCACCTGCGCCGCCTACGGCATCCGCCGATACCTGGACGCCTACGACGGATTCCTAGGCCGCCGTTCGGTGTTCGCGCACGCGGTGCACTGTCATGACGATGAGTTGGCGCGACTCGCGGCAACCGGATCGTCGATCGCTCACTGCCCGACATCGCAGTTCTTCCTGGGCTCCGGGACCATGCCGTGGCGCAGCACCGTGGCGAGCGGCGTGACGGTCGCGCTGGGAACCGACGTGGGCGCGGGCGACGAATGGCTGCTCTCCCGGGTGGCGGGCGACTGCTTCAAGGCACACATGAGTGAGCCCGGGGCGGCCTCGATCGCGCTGGGGCCCGCGCGCCTGCTGGAACTGTGCACGCTCGCCGGGGCCCGCGCGCTGGACCTCGACGACGTGATCGGCAACTTCGACGTCGGTAAGGAAGCGGACGTCTTGATCGTGGAGCCGCACCGGTGGCCGGGGTTCGCGGGCGTCCTCGCCCAGGCACCCGACTCCGCAGAGGCCCTACTGTTCTCGCTGCTGCTCGGAATGCGCGAACCGGCCATCGCCGACGTCCTGGTGCGCGGAGTCAGCGTCACCGGACCGAGCGGGGCCACCCCGTGATCTCTCGGCAGATCCCCGCGCTCCCGCGAGAAGGGCGCGCCGCGCGGGAGTGACAGAGCGGCCGGCCGCCTCACCGGAACACCCGGACGGTGCGGGGCCGGGCCATCGTCGGCATCCGTCGGATCGGCTCGCCCGAGCCGGGACCCGGCGACTCCGGACCGGGTTTGCGCGATCATGGAACCGACACTGCGCACACCGACCGGGCGAGGTTGAATCGAGGAGTATGGACCTACCGACCGTCACCAGCATCGCGACACCTACCTCGCGTGCCGAGATCCCCGCTGACGCACTGCCCCTCGCAGGCGGCACGTGGGTGTTCTCGGAGCCCCAGATCGGCGTCACCCGGCTCGTGGACCTCACGGCCCTGGGCTGGGATCCGATCCGGGTGACCGACGCGGGCCTCGAAGTGGCGGCCACGGCGACCCTCGCCGAGTTGTCTGCGTTCGATTTCCCCGACACCTGGCCCGCCGCAGGGCTGTTCGCGGCGGGCGCGCGGGCCCTACTCGCATCGTTCAAGGTACTGGGCGCCGCCACCATCGGCGGCAACC
>CAJCHX010000530.1 GCA_903970215.1 Acidobacteriaceae bacterium | reverse complement strand
GTTCCCGCAGGTTTGCGAGGTAGCCTGGCCGGATGCGAAAGTCGGACATCTCGGGCCGGATAGGGGCAGCACGGGCGCGCATCGAGCGGATGCGAGCGGACGCGGCCGTACAGAAGGAGCAGGCGCGCGCGGAGGCGCTCGAGCGCAATGATCTCCGGCTCGGCCGCGACGAGCTGGTGTACCTGGTGGCGCCGGCGGGTCACCCCAACTACGGCGACGAGCTGATCGCCCGGACCTGGCTGCGCAACCTCGCGAAAGTGCGCCCGAACGCCACCGTCGTGGTCGACTGCCATACGCCGGGCCAAGCCGCGCTGCTGTTTCGAGGCGACCACCCACGCGCGGTGTTCACGGACACGCTGTGGCAGCTGACCATCTATGCAGATCGCGAGCTCGGTGCCGACGGCCCGCTCGCACCGTGGGAGTGGGTCGCCGACGCGGCCACGAACCTCGGCCGCGCGCCGCGGCTCGCCGAGGGCGTCGACCTGTTGGCGCAGGCGTCCAGCATCCACCTCCTGGGGGGCGGCTACCTCAACGACATCTGGCCGTCCCAGGTGTCGCTGGTGACGGCGGTCGCCGCAGTCGCGCAGAAGTCCGGTGCGCGGGCGTTCGCTACCGGCCATGGGCTGGTGCCGCTGCTCCGCGGCGCTCGGCGCGATGCCTTCCTCGATGCGGCCGACGCCTTCGAGGTGTTCGACGTGCGTGACGACGCGTCCGCCGCCGGGATCGGCGGGGTGCGAGGCGCGCGGGCCACCGGCGACGATGTGTGGCTGGGCGTTCCGCAGGTGAGCGCACCGTCCGGCGCACCGTCCGGCGGCGTCGTGCTGTGCCTACAGGGCGACCTGATCGACGACTTCCGGTACGGGGAGGACGCCGCGGCCCCCGCGCTCACCGCGTTCGTCCGCGACACGCTCGACGCATGGGATGTCGCGGGGGAGGAGGTGACGGTGGTGGAGGGGATCCCTGGCCGCGATTTCGAGATCGCCGATCGGCTCGGCGAGCGGCTCGCGGGCGCGACTGTGATGCCGTTCCTCGACGTGTGGCGCGCGGGACTGCCGGTCGGGGCAGGGAAGACGTGGATCAGCACCCGGTTCCACCCGCATCTGGTGGCCGCAGCGGCCGGCGACTCCGGCGTCGCGGTGATCCCGCGTCCCGACTACTACGCCACCAAACACGACTCCCTGGTGGCCGCCGGCTCACAGTGGACCGTGGTGGGCGGTGGTGGATGGTCCGCCGACTCGGCGTCCATCCCCGAGCGGCCCACGGCCGGCGGCTTCCCGCCCGCCGCGCGGGACCGCGCCGTCATCCGGAAGGCGGAACTCGCTCGCGAGTTGTACCCGCCGCTGGGCTCGGTCTGATCGGGACACCCGCCGCTAGAAGACGCTGCACGACGCCGCCCGCGAGACTGTGCCGCAAAACCCGTCTCTCAGCGTCGATACCGTCCTATGACGGGTAACGAGGCTGTCAGCTGGGATCTACGGCAGGTGCGGAAACGTTGCGGACTAATCAGCAGAGAGGATCTTGATGGCGAAGACCAGGGTGTCGCCCGCCTGGATTCCGGCGTCGGGCTCTCCCTGCGGGTAGCCGTCGGCGGGGATCATCGCGACCGCGACAGTGGAACCGATCTTCTGGCCGGCGATCGCCTTGCTGAACCCGGGTACCACGGCGTTGAGTGCGAAGCTGGCGGGCGTGCCGCGCTGGTAGGCGCTGTCGAACACCTTGCCGTCGCGTCCGTCCACGCCCACGTAGCAGACGGAGACGGTGTTGGTGGGCAGCACGATACCGCCGGTACCGGCTTTCAGGGTGTGTACCTGCGTCGCAGTGACGGTGAAGGGCGCGTGCACGGTCACCACGGGCGCCGCGGTGTCCGTCGACCCGGTGACCTCGACCGACCCGGTAGATCCCCGCAGCGACCAGTCGGGCTTCGGGCTCGCGGCGGGTGCCGCGGACGGGCACGTGGCGCCCTGGTCTCCGGCCGCCTGGGCGGCGGCGGTCGAGCTGGCGGCCGCCGAGCCGGAGGAGCCGCACGCGGTGAGCGCTGCTGCTGCGGCGAGGGCGACGACGGCAGTGGATACGATCCCAGGGGTTGACTGCATGGTGGCAAACCTACCGGTCCGGCGCGCGGCACCATCTGCGGCCCGCCCGGTTCAGTGGCTCGTGGTCGCCCCG
>CAJCHX010000529.1 GCA_903970215.1 Acidobacteriaceae bacterium | reverse complement strand
CGCCCGCCGCCGCGCGGGTCCCCGCCGGCGATGAGCCGGCAGACAGCGACATCCTGGTCCTCTCGGCACGAAACCGGGACTCGCTCGACCGCGCGCGGGCGCAGCTCGCCGCCGAGCTGGCCGGGCCCGATCAGATCTCTCTCGCCGACGCCGCCTACACGCTCGCAGGCAGACGGGCCGAGAAGGTTCGGCTGGTGGCGGTGGTCCGCGATCGACAGCAGGCCGCGGCCGTGCTGCGGTCGGAAGACGATGCTGCAGTCGTCGTGGGCGAGGTGCCCGCCGCGCCCGGCGGAGCCTCCGACGCCGACTCGGCTCGCGTGGTTCTCCTGTTCCCCGGTCAGGGCGCACAGCACGTGGGGATGGGCAAGGGACTCTACGAGTCCGAGCCCGTCTTCGCCGAAGCCGTCGATCGGTGTGCCGAAGGATTCGCGGCGCAACTCGGATTCGATGTCCGCACAGTGATGTTCGACGGCCCGGCGCGGGAGCTGGAACGTACGGACCGTGCGCAGCCGGCCCTGTTCACCATCGAGTACGCGCTGGCCCGACTGCTGGAATCCCGCGGCATCCACCCCGCGGCCGTCGCCGGTCACAGCATCGGCGAGTACGTCGCAGCCACGGTGGCAGGGGTGTTCGACCTGGCTACCGCGATCACCGCCGTCTCGGTGCGCGCGCGGCTCATGCACGCCGCCCCGCGCGGGGCGATGGTCGCAGTCCCGCTCGGCCCGGGCGAGGTCGCGGAATTCCTCGGCGACGACGTCGATCTGGCCGCAGTCAACGAGCCCGGCGGCAGTGTGGTCGCCGGAACCGACGCTGCCATCGCCGGATTCCAGGCGCGCCTCGCCGAGCGGGGCGTCGCCGCCCGGCGCGTACGGACCTCGCACGGGTTCCACTCCCGCTTGATGGAATCGGTGATCGCCGAGTTCGCCGCCGCGCTGTCGCGGATCACGTTGCGCGAACCGCAGATTCCGATCCTGTCGAACGTCACGGGAACCTGGATGGCGGCAGCCGAAGCCACCGACCCGGCCGCGTGGGCGCGGCAGATCCGCTCCACCGTCCGGTTCGCCGACGACGTCGACACCATCCTCGCCGACCCGCGGCGGGTGCTGGTCGAGGTCGGCCCCGGCGGCGCGCTGACCTCGTCGGCGGCCCGCCACCCGCGGTGGTCCGACGACCACCGAGCTGTCCGCCTGATGCGGCATCCGGCGCAGAACCGCAACGACCACGACGCCTTCCTCCTGGGGCTCGGCCAGCTGTGGGCGGCGGGCGTCGACGTCGACCTCAGGCCCGCGGGAGCCGGACGGCGGATCTCGCTGCCCGGGTACCCGTTCGCCCGCGACCGGCACTGGGTGGAGTACGACCGGTCCGCCTCGCGGGTGCGGCGCAGCGGCGCGCCGGCAGAGCAGGGAGACGAGCCGGAGAGCGGCACACCCTCCGGTGCTGCGGCCGGCACCTCGGTGGCGGCGACGCTGCAGCGGGTCTGGAGTCAGTGCCTCGGCGTCGACACCGTGGACCCCAACGGCGACTTCTTCGATCTGGGCGGTGACTCGCTGATCGCCATCAGCGTGGCCATGAGCGCCGCACACCAGGGCCTCGACCTCACTCCGCAGGATCTGTACGACAACCCCACGGTCGCCGCCCTGGCGCGTGTCCTGGAGGCTCGGTACGTAGCCGGCGGGCTCGCTCGGACCGATAGCGGAGACGACGAGAACCCGCCCGTACCACCGAATATCGCGCACTTCCTCGAGCACGGACTGGCGGATGCGGGGCACTGGCGAACGCCGCTCGTGCTGCGGCTCCGGCCCGACGTGAGCGCCGACGACGTCACTGCCGTCCTCACCGCCCTCACCGCGCACCACGACGCCCTTCGCGTGGGGTTCGTGGACCGCGGCGGAGTCTGGGAGCAGGAGATCCGCGAACCGGGCGAGTTCGCGGACCTCGTCACCGCGTCGCTGCCGACCGCGGTGGATCCGGACGGTCCGGAGGCACACGCCGCCGTCCTCGACGTGCTCGCCACCCAGAGCGCCGGCCGGGACGTCAGCGATACGCCGCTGGCGGCAGCCTTGGTCACCGACCCGGCAGGGGGCCCGAGCCGCCTCGCGATGACTCTGCACGGCACCGCAGCCGATGCCGACACTCGCGACATCCTGCTCACGGACCTCCTCGTCGGCTTCGGACAGCGCATGTCCGGCGCGCCCATCGTGCTCCCACCCACCACCACGTCGTGGCGGGAGTGGTGCCGGCGCTGTGCCGGGCTCGCCACCCATCAGGCGGTGCTGGCCACTCGCGAGTACTGGTTCGACCGCGTCGCGGCCGCCGATCTGTCGATCACGGACCCCGACCTCGCCGCAGGGTCGACTGGGCGGGTCGCCGCAGG
>CAJCHX010000528.1 GCA_903970215.1 Acidobacteriaceae bacterium | reverse complement strand
CACGATGTCGCGCGGCGCCGCGCTCGACGTCAGCTGCCATTCCGTCTCGGTGCCGAGGTGCGCCGCGACCTGTTCTGCGAATTGTGCTCGCAACTGGTCGAGCGGCACCGTGATCGAGTCCGCCCGGACCGCCTGCCGGGTGAAGAACCAGCCGCTGTCGGGGTCCGAGTGGTAGGCGGCCTCGACGATCCAGCCGCCCGCGTCGGCCAGAAACGTGGAGATCTTCGCCACGATGCCCGTCGTGTCGGGACAACCGAGGGTCAGTACGTAGCGCGCGTCGGCGGGGATGGCCCGGGGCGCGTCGGCGGGGGGATCGATGGGGGATGTCACGGTGAAGAGTGTGGCACCCGGCCGCCGCCGGACAGGCGGGGGAGGTGCTGTGCGAGAGTGGGTCGATGCGCACCCGCTGCGAAGTAGCCGCCCTCGTCGACCACACTCTGCTGAAGCCTGAGGCCACGGTCCAGGACGCGCACCGCGCGGTCGCCGAAGCGACAGCGCTGGGCGTGTACGCGGTGTGCCTGTCGCCGTCGATGCTTCCCCTCGAGATGGCGGCCGACGGCCCGACCGTCCCGCTGACCTGCGTGGTTGCCGGGTTTCCCTCGGGCAAGCACCACACTCTGGTGAAGGCCGCGGAGGCGCGGATGGCGATCGAGGAGGGCGCTGACGAGATCGACATGGTGATCGATGTCGGCCTCGCGCTGGCCGGTCAGCTGGACCGAGTCTTCTCCGAGGTGATCACGGTGCGCGAGGCGATCGGCGCCGACCCCGTGCTGAAGGTGATCGTCGAGTCGGCCGCCCTACTGGAGTTCGGCGATGCCGCCCTGCTCACGTCGGTGTGCCGCGCCGCCGAACGGGGCGGTGCGTCGTTCGTCAAGACATCCACGGGATTCCACCCGAGCGGCGGCGCGAGCGCCGAGGCGGTGCGGATCATGCGCGAGGCCGTGTCGGGCCACGTCGGGGTCAAAGCGTCCGGGGGCATCCGCACCGCAGAGGCCGCGGCCGCGATGCTGGACGCCGGCGCGGACCGGCTGGGACTGTCGGGCACCCGTGCGGTGCTGGACGGATTCCCTGCCGATTTATCGGTGGGATAGGTACCGCATCGGTGCACGAACCACCGATATCGGGGGCCTAATCGCTGACGGACTGCCGCTGTGGGTCGCCGAGGCGGACGTCCAGGCGCCGGTAGCCGTGCAGCGTGACGTTGCTGCGCGGCTCGGGTGGCCTGTCGAGACCGAGGTCGGGGAATCGTTCGAACAGCGCCGGGAGCGCAACGGATGCCTCCATGCGGGCCAGCGCCGCACCGATGCACGCGTGGATGCCGGTGCCGAAGGCGAGGTTGTCCCGCGCGTTGGGGCGCGTGACGTCGAACTCGGCGGGTCGGTCGAAGACCTGCGGGTCACGATTGGCACCCGCCAGGAGGAGGGAGACGACGGCGCCGCGCGGCAGGTCGCGGTCGGCGAGCGTCAGATCCTCGGTGACGGTGCGTCCGGTCATCTGGACGGGACTCTCGAACCGCAGGATCTCCTCGACCGCGTTGGCCCAGCCGGACGGGTCGCGGCGTAACGCGTCGAGCTGGGCGGGGTGGCGCAGCAGGAGGACGATGCCGTTGCCGATCAGGTTGACCGTGGTCTCGAATCCGGCACCCACCAGCAGCACCGCATTCGTGATGAGCTCGCGTTCGGTGAGCTCGCCGTCGTGCGCCAGTCGGGCGAACGGGTGGTTGTCGACGGGCCGTCGGCGGAGCCGCGCGAAGTGATCGCGCAGGTAATCGTCCATCCCGGCCAGGCCCGCGTACGCGCTCCGGAACGTCTCCCACCGCAGGCCGATGTCGAGCAGGGGAGCGGCCTGCCCGCCCCATTCGATGAATCGGTCGCGGCTGTCGTCGGGCAGATCCAGGATCTCCGCGATCACAGCGACCGGCAGCATCGTGGCGTATTCGCTGATCAGTTCGGCGGTGGGCCGGCCGGACAGCCGATCCAGTAGTTCTTCGGAGAGCTCCCCGACGCGCTGCCGCAGCGTCTCGATGGCCCGGGGGGTGAAGCTCCGGGCCACCAGCTGGCGGTAGCGGGTGTGGTCCGGCGGCTCGCTGACGAGCATCGAGGGTGGTTCGACGGGGTTGGGCAACGAAGGGTCGCTGTGGTTGACCACCCATTGCAGCGGACGGGGAATCCCCACATCTTCGGGCGTCACGGTCGCGAAGCGGCGATCGCGCAGGACCTCTCGACACAGGGCGTGGTCGACGGTGGCGATGCCGATCCTGCTGGTAATCGCCCGGCCCCTGGACCGGATCTGCTCGAACGCCGGGTACTGCGCGCCCCACCCTCCCGTGCCCAGCAGGATGCGCGCCAACGGGTCACCCGCGCGGGCGCGGGACGGCAGCACCGCACGCGGCCCGCCGTGCAGCACCGCCCACCGCGCGCGGAGGGCGACATCCGCCCGGGCGCGATGGAGCAGCTTCGCCGGGATCATGCCGCCTACAGGAACGAGCAGTTGCCCGAGACCGCGTTGTTGCCGGTCGACAGGTCGGCCGGAATGACGTTGGTACCGGAGTACGTCACCGAGACCGCCTGTGACGTCACCGCGAGGTTGCTCGCGGTGAGGCCCTTGGGCGTCGGCAGCTGGCCGGACACGGCATCGATGACCTGCTGCGCGAGGTCGTCCGGCACACCGAAGCCCATCACCTGCACCTTGCTGGCCGCGAGCTGCAGCTTGTTGTCGGTGAGTTCGGGCTTGAGCGTGAGCTCGAGCGGGGCGAACAGCATGGTGCCGGTGATGTCGATCGTTCCGGCCTGCGAGTCGAGCACCACCTTCGGGTCACCGATCAACGGCACACTCTTCACGCGCGCGAGGATGCCGTCGGCGGTCATGCTGCCCTGGATGGTGGCCGACCCGATTCGGTTGTCACCACTGACCTTGACGTCGGTCAGGTGCAGTCGCGCGGAGAGCCCCGGCGTGTTGTTCAGGTTGTCGACGTTGATGTCGAGGGACGGCGCGGTGCCGCTGAAGTACTGGATGAGCGTCGGCTCCTTGGACAGCGATACGCTCGCGTCGCCGCCGGTCGCCTGCTTGATGTTGGTGGACAGGCACGACGAGACGCTGTGTCTGAACCACAGCTCGGAACCGACCAGCAGGATCACGACGACGGCGACCAGGCCGGCGGCGGCCAAGCCGATGATGCGGCCGGTGGAGGTCTTCTTCGGGCGGGAGGGGCGAGCGCGTCCGGCCGGTCCGCCGGCTGCGGGCGGAATCGTCGCGGGCCCGCCGGCGCGGGTGATCGGCGTCGTGAGCTCGTGGTCCGGGGAGTTCGGTTGGTTGTCCATCGGCGGCCATTCTTCCATTACTGTGTCGGAGTTCGGTCGGGGAGGCGGAAGTCACGTCGGTTCGCGAGAACGGGCAGCGTCTCACGCAGACGCGTCACCTGTTCGGGATCGACGTCGACCACGAGCAACTCGGGGGCTGGGCCCGCCTGAGCAAGCACCGCACCGTCGGGTCCGACGGCGAGGGAGCCGCCCACACCCAGCGGCGCCCCCCTGGGGTCCGGAGCGCCGGGGTCGGCTTGGCCGGCGGCGAGGACGTACGAAGTGGTGTCGAGCGCCCGCGCACGGGCGAGGGTGGTCCACGCGTCGAGCTTCCCGGGCCCGGCGGCCCACGATGCCGAGACCGTCAACACCGAGGCTCCGGCCTGCGCCAACGCCGCGAACAGGGCGGGAAAGCGGATGTCGTAGCAGACGCTGACCCCGACGGTGACGCCGTCGACGTCGATCGTGACGGCCTGGTCGCCGGGAGCGACGGTGCGGGACTCCGCGAAGCCGAAGGCGTCGAAGAGGTGGATCTTGTCGTAGCCGCGCCGCGTGCCGTCGGGACCCGCGATCAGCAGGGTGTTGGTCACCCGGGCCGACGGGGAATCACGTACAGGCGAGCGGAGCGACGGGGAATTCGGGACGGGCGAGCGGAGCGACGGGGATTCACGTACAGGCGTGAACATGCCGGCCAGGACGTACACACCGTGGCGCTGCGCTGCTGCTGCCACCCGGTCGGCCCACGGGCCGTCGATGGGCTCTGCCACCGGGGCGAGCGGCACGCCGAACCGGCACATCGTGGCCTCGGGGAATACGACCAACCGCGCGCCCGCCGCCGCGGCGCGAGCGGTGTACTCGTCGACGAGGTCGGCGTTGGCGGCGGGGTCGGCGCTCGCCGAGATCTGGGCCAGTGCCACGCGCAGGAAGGCGGCCATGCGCACAGCGTACGTGTCGTTCCGGGCCCTCAGGTTCGGGGCGCCACCGACGCCCAGGGCAGCGTCAGCACGTTGTCGCGCAGCGGCCGGCGCGGCGCGCGGGCCACGCCATCGGTTCGCTCGGCCAGCAGCGCGGCGGCGTGTCGCCAGCGGATCCGGTGGCCGTACGTGGCGAATCCGGCGGCGTGGTCCCAGCACTCGTCGGCCAGCGCGAGCATTTCGTGGATCTTCTCCCCCGGCACGTTGCGGTGGATCAGCGCCTTCGGCAGCCGTTCGGCCAGGTCCGACGGACGTTCGGTGTGGCCAGGGGCCCACGCGAGCGTCAGCGATATCGGTCCCTCGGGGCCCAGTAGCACCCAGCAGCATCGTCGCCCCACCTCGTCACACGTGCCCTCGATGAGGCGGCCGCCGGGCCGGAGGCGCGCCGTCATCGTCGCCCAGGCCTGCGGCACCTCGGCCTCGTCGTACTGGCGCAGCACGTTGAACGCGCGGATCACGTTGGGCCGCAGACCGGCGAGCTCGAAGCCGCCGAGGCCGAATTCGACCCCGTCCCTTCCGGGGACCACCCTGGCGGGATCGATCTCCAGCCCTACCACCCGGACCGTCGGCGCGGTGCGGCGTAGCCATCCCGCCCACTCCAGCGTGGTGTCGGGCCGCGCGCCGTAGCCGACATCGACGGCGAGTGCGCTCTGGGGAACGTCGGACAGGGCGCGCACGATATCGGGGTGGTGCGCGGTCCAGCGGTCGCTGCGGCGGAGTCGATTGAGTCCCGTCGTGCCGCGCGTGATCCGGCCCGTCGGCGGCGGATCGGACCCGGGCGGGGAGGGGCGCTCCACCGCGGCTACAGGCTCTTGTCGATCCAGTACTTGGTGTACTCGGCCTCGGCGCGGAACAGGTCCACCAGGTTGATCAGGATCAGCTGCTCGAGCTTGTGCCCGACGAACGGTACGAACACCTTCACGAAGGTGGTGTACCGCATGGTGCATCCGGTCTCGGTGTCGAACAGGTCGGCTTCGCCCTTCAGGGAGCCGGGGCCTCCGGGGACCGACGCAGAGTACTCACCCAGCGAGTGCTCGCCGTCCCACGGTCCGTAGAACTCGTTGCGGGTGATGATCATGTCCTTCTTCATCACCGTCTGCGCGATCGGCGGCAGGTATTCGTGCGGGAGATTCTGCCGCTGGACCACGGTGATGCCCTCGGCCGTGGCCTCGAACTCGGCCAGATCGGACAGCGGCGTCAGGTTCCGGAAATCGGCCATCTTCTCGTCCCAGTACGCCTTCTGCGAGTACGCCTTGTAGAGCACTTCCGCAGGGAACGGGTAGCGCGCAGAGTACCGGAGACGACGTGCCATGCGGGTCAGGGTATCCGACCGGTGGGGGCGAACCGCAAATCGCCGATCCCTTACGGCGTCCGCACCTTGCGCAGCCACTCCACGGTGAAGTCGCGCTCGCGCTCCATGAGTTCCTGCAGGTTCTCGACGACCACCGACTCGATCTTCTTGGCGACGAACGGGATGCCCACCTCCGCGGTTCCGGCAGCGGTGATCCGGCAGGCCGTCGGACCCACGGCGGTGAGCTCGGCGGTACCGCGGAGCTGTGCAGGCGCGCCGTCGATCCGCGCCGTGAAATCGCAGGTGGCGCGGGTCCCGTCGAACGGTCCCCAGTGCTCCTCGCGGTGGATCTCGAGCCCGCCCGGGCGGATGGCGGTCACCATGGGGGGCAGGCTGTCCTCGGCGATCAGCTGCACCACGTGGACTCGTACCGCTCCGTTGGAGATCTCCAACGCCTCGAGCCGGGCGCCCTCGCCGCCCACCTCCGCGACGCGTTCGCGCCAGTACTGCTCCGCGGTGTACGCGGCGTTGAGCGCCCCAGCCGAGATCGGGTAGTCGAGGGAGCGCTCGAGACGGGTGGCCATGAGGAGACACGTTACCGTTGCGACGTGCCGAAGCTGATATCGGAGCTGACCACCCTGCGTCTGGGTGGGCCGGCGGACGACTACATCCGATGTGACGCCGCCGAGCAGGTCGCCGCCGCGGTCGCGCGGTGCGACGCCGACGGCGTGCCGGTCCTGCTGATCGGCGGGGGATCGAACCTCGTGGTCGCCGACGCGGGCTTCCGCGGGACGGTCGTGCACGTCGACACCCGTGCGGTATCGGTGGCGGGGACGACGGTGACGGCCGACGCGGGCGCGTCCTGGGACGACGTGGTGGCGGCCACAGTGGACGCCGGCCTGGGCGGGCTGGAGTGCCTGTCCGG
>CAJCHX010000527.1 GCA_903970215.1 Acidobacteriaceae bacterium | reverse complement strand
TCGGTGGAGACGGTCTCCGGGTTGCAGTTGACCATGACGGTCTCGTATCCGGCGGCGGACAGGGCCAGCGCGGCGTGCACACACGAGTAGTCGAACTCGATGCCCTGCCCGATGCGGTTGGGGCCCGATCCGAGGATCATCACCTTCGGCCGGTCCGGCTGCGGCTCGACCTCGGTCTCGGACGCGGGGTCGAGCTCGTACGTCGAGTAGTGGTACGGCGTCGTGGCCTCGAACTCCGCGGCACAGGTGTCGACGGTCTTGTACACCGGCCTGATCCCGTTGCTGTGGCGGAAGTCGCGCACCGCCGCCTCGGTGTCGAGCGTCCGCAGGGTTCGATCCGGCCCGCTCGCTTCGCTCCCGGCACCGGCACGGAGGGAGGCGATCTGCAGGTCCGACAAGCCGAGCGTCTTCGCGGCGCGGACCGTGTCGGCGTCGACGTGGTCGGCGGTGACGAGGGCATCGCCGAAGTCGCTGACGGCCTTGATCTCCTCCAGGAACCACGGGTCGATCGCGGTGGCCGCATACACGTCCGCCACCGACGCCCCGAGTTCGAAGGCGCGCTGCACCTGGTAGATCCGGCCGTCCTTAGGGGTCTTGATCGCCTCAAGCAGCTCGGGCAGCGTCCCCTCGACACCAGGCCCGGTCCAGAAGCCCTGCCGCTTGGTCTCCAGCGACCGCAGCACCTTACCGAGGGCCTCGGCGAAGCTGCGGCCCAGCGACATCGCCTCGCCCACCGACTTCATGGTGGTCGTGAGCGTGTCGTCCGCGCCGGGGAACTTCTCGAAGGCGAACCGCGGCGCCTTGACGACCACGTAGTCGAGCGTCGGCTCGAAGCACGCCGGAGTCACCCCGGTGATGTCGTTGAGGATCTCGTCGAGCGTGTACCCCACCGCGAGCTTCGCAGCGATCTTGGCGATCGGGAAGCCGGTCGCCTTGGACGCCAACGCCGACGACCGGGACACCCGCGGGTTCATCTCGATCACGACCAGGCGGCCGTCGGCCGGATTCATCGCGAACTGGATGTTGCATCCGCCGGTGTCGACGCCGACCTCCCGCAGGATGGCGATCGACTGGTCACGCATCGCCTGATACTCACGGTCGGTCAGAGTCATGGCCGGCGCCACCGTGATCGAGTCGCCGGTGTGCACCCCCACCGGGTCGACGTTCTCGATCGAGCACACCACCACCACGTTGTCGCGGCCATCGCGCATGAGCTCGAGTTCGAACTCCTTCCAGCCCAGGATCGACTCCTCGATGAGCACATTCGCCGTCGGCGACGCGGCCAGGCCGGCACCCGCGATCCGCTCGAGGTCGGTCTCGTTGTACGCCATGCCCGAGCCCAGGCCGCCCATCGTGAACGACGGCCGCACCACGACCGGGAACCCGAGGTCGGCGACGGTGTCGCGACACTCGTCCAGCGTGTAGCAGACCCGCGATCGCGCCGACTCGCCGCCGATCTTCGCGACGATGTCCTTGAACATCTGGCGGTCCTCGCCGCGCTGGATCGCGTCGAAATCGGCACCGATCAGCCTGATCCCGTGCCGGGCGAGGATGCCCTGCTCGTGGAGCGCGACCGCGGTGTTGAGCGCCGTCTGTCCACCCAGCGTGGCGAGCACCGAATCGATCGGGTGGCCCGCTGCGGCCTCGCGCTCGATGACCTTCTCCACGAACTCGGCCGTGATCGGCTCGACGTACGTGGCGTCGGCGAACTCCGGGTCGGTCATGATCGTCGCCGGGTTGGAGTTGACCAGCGACACCCGCAGGCCCTCCGCGCGCAGCACGCGGCAGGCCTGGGTCCCGGAGTAGTCGAACTCGCACGCCTGGCCGATCACGATCGGCCCGGAGCCGATCACCAGGACGTGCTCGATGTCGGAACGGCGTGGCATTACTGGGCACTCCCCTTGTTGCTCATGCGGTCTGCGAAACGGTCGAACAGATACGCCGCGTCATGCGGACCCGCGGCGGCCTCAGGGTGGTACTGGACCGAGAAGGCCCGGCCGTCGAGCAGCTCGACGCCCTCGACGGTCCCGTCGTTGGCGCACACATGGCTCACGCGGCCGCGGCCGAACGGCGTGTCGAATTCCTGGCCGCGCTCACCTTCGAGCGCGAAGCCGTGGTTCTGCGCCGTGATCGAGATCCGGCCTGTGGCATCCTCGACGACCGGGATGTTGATGCCCCGGTGGCCGAACTTCATCTTGTACGTGTCCAGGCCGAACGCGCGGCCGAGCAGCTGGTTGCCCAGACAGATCCCGAACAGCGGCAGCCCGGCGTCGAGCACCTCGCGGGTCAGCGCCACCTCATGCTCGGCGGTCGCCGGGTCGCCCGGCCCGTTCGACAGGAAGAAGCCGTCCGGGTCGAGCGCCCGCACCTCGTCGAACGTCACCGTCGACGGCACGACGTGTACCCGCATTCCGCGCTCCGCGAACATCCGCGGCGTGTTGGTCTTGATGCCCAGATCGAC
>CAJCHX010000526.1 GCA_903970215.1 Acidobacteriaceae bacterium | reverse complement strand
TCCACGGCCACTGCGGCCACCGGCCCCCAGCAGAGTTCGAAGCAGCCTTCTACGCTGCCCAACGAGCCGACCACCCAGTGGTTGGAATCCAATAGCACGAGCCTCCAACAGACCCAGGGCGGTTCAGTGTGCGTGCTCGATCTCGTTTCATCCCGGCACGGACGAAGCGTAGCCCCGCCCCCCTTTCCACCCCTCGGCTTGTGAGAGCCCCGGCGAGCATCGAGCGCGTTCTCGCCGAGTTCGGGGCGTCGTTGCCCCGCCCCTCGGAGGGCCCGGCCGGCAGAGGATCAGACCGCCGGCGGCTCGACCCGTTCGATGGTGTCGACCCGATCGATGGACCGGTCGAACGACGCGACCCTGCCGACCCCGGTGCTCTCTGCGTTTGCGACGAGGTACGCCTCGGCGAAGTCGAGCCGGTCGGTCTCGTACACCTCGATTGCCCGCAGGAGCAGTGCCGGGTCCACGCACACGATCGAGTCGAACGCAACCAGCGACCGCACTGCGGTGGCGACCTGGTTGCGAGGCGCCCGATAGAACGACTCCAACACGTACACCATTTCGGCAGCGACCAGGTCGGTGAGCAAAAGCTCCTGCGCCGAGGCGAGGTAGGCCGTGGCGCGCGCGGCCAGGTCAGCGGGCTCGCCCGTTAGGTGACGGACCACCACGTTGGTGTCGAGGAATGCGCTCAACGACGCATTTCCGATCGGTCGGAGTGGGCCCGACGGATCACCTCGTCCCACGCGACGTTGCGCTTCGCGGCCGGCACCCGGATCGTTCCTGCCAGGGCCAGGAAGTCGGGGGTCCGGGCCAGGACGGCCCGCGTGCCCTCGACCCGGAAGACAACCTCGTCACCCTCTTTGATCCCGAGAGCGTCCCGCACGGCCTTCGGAACCGTGACCTGTCCCTTCGATGTCATCCTTGCTGCCGCATCCATTTGCTTTCCTTACTATCAGGCTACAGTAAGGCTAGCCGGATCAGCTGCGCTTGTCCCCCGTACACTCCAGCTCACAGGGGCGCATCGTGCGACCGTGACTCCGCTGTCCTCGAGGGCTCCTGGCTCGTCAACGAACAGCAACAGGGAACGTCTCGGCGTTCCACAAACCGCTTGACCCCAGCGTGGCGCAGACGAACTCGCGTCGGGTCGACGATGAAGGACACGTACGCCGTCCCCGACCGTGGTCCATGCCCGGACGTAGGCCCTCTTTGCGTCCGGGCCCACCACCCCCTCCGCCACATCCCGCCAGCGGACCCACAGCCGCACCGACTCGACCCAGTAGCCGAGCTGTCTCGCAACCCGCTGCAGCATCCCCTGCTCGGTCCCCAACTCCTCACGGAGCTTGCAGACCAACCGGACCGCCTGATCCTTCTCCGCATCGCTGTAGCGACGCGTCGTCGGCTTCCCCGGCGACTGTTCTGTAGGCATGACTCCATCCTCGCTTCCAAGGCACGGAGCCTCCACCGATCCCAGGGTGGTTCACCCGAGGCCGCGCAGGAGCCACCCGCCGACGGCGACGATCGCAGCGGTGATCCGGGTGATGCGCCATCCAAGGGACCGCCCAAGCATCGCTCGAGCCGGGAGGCTCACCGCCGGCAACGTGAGCAGCAAGATGCCTCATTCGGCCAGCCGGACGGCGGCGGGAGGCATCGGACCGTCTTCGGCGTCGACCAGGTAGTCGTCAGCGGCGGTCTCGTCGCGCCCAGCCGTGGTGGGCAGCGCCTTGAGAGCCAACGTCACCGCAATGGCGACAATCAGGTTGATCACCAGGGCGGTCAGTCCGATGTAGCCGGTGAAACTGAAGAGGGGAACCTTGGCGGTCGACCCCGCGAAGTGGGCCACGGTGGGGGTGGCGACCCCGTACGCCTCGTAGCTGCCGTAGATCATGGCCACCAGCCAGCCGGCCAGGAGACCCCAGCGGTGCAGCTGCTTGGTGAACAGCCCGAGGGCCACTGCCGGGAACGTCTGCAGGATCCAGATCCCGCCCAGGAGCTGCAGGTTGATGGCGTTTTGGGTGTTGAGCCCGAGGGCGAAGGCCAAAGCCCCGAACTTGACGACCAAGGAGACCAGCTTGGAGACCTTGGCCTCTTCTTTTGGCGTGGCCGCCGGGCGGACGAACTCCTTGTAGATGTTCCGGGTGAAGAGGTTGGCCGCTGCGATCGACATGATCGCGGCGGGCACCAACGCCCCGATGGCGACCGCGGCGTAGGACACGCCGGCGAACCAGCCGGGGAACATCTGGCGGAACAGCAGCGGGGCCGCCAGCCGGGCGTTGGTGGTCTTGACCCCCGCCGCAATGGCCATGAAGCCGAGCAGGGCGATGAAGGCCAAGGCCAGGGAGTACAGAGGCAGGGCCGCAGTGTTGCGCCGGACGGTCTCCCGTCGGCTGCTGGCGAGCACCCCGGTGATCGAGTGGGGGTACATGAACAACGCCATGGCCGAGCCGAGCGCCAAGGTGCCATAGGCCCAGAATGTCTTTGCCGAGGGGAGCAGGGCGAAGGTGGGCTTCTGCCCCGCCGCTTTCGCAGCTGCGGCGTTGGCGATGGCGTGAGCATTGACAGCGGCAAAGATGTGGCCGAAACCGCCGAGGCGAATCGGGATGTAGATGATGGCCACCAGCACCACGATGTAGACGAGACCGTCTTTCAAAAAGGCGATCAGCGCCGGGGCCCGCAGACCGGAGGTGTAGGTGTACGCAGCGAGGATCAAGAAGGCGATGATGAGAGGCAAGTCCTTCACGAACCCCGAGGAACCGTTGCCCAAGCCCATCACCTCGAGCACCGACTCGATGCCGACCAGCTGCAGGGCGATGTACGGCATCAACGCCAGGATCCCGGTGAAGGCGATGGCCAGGGCCAGCCCCTTGGAACCGGCCCGACCCCGTACGAAGTCAGCCGGGGTGGCATAGCCGTGCTTGTGGCAGACCGACCACAGCCGGGGCATGAGCACGAACACGATGGGCCACACCAGGATCGTGTACGCCACCGCGAACCAGCCGGACACTGCGCCGAGGGAGTACATGGCCCCCGGCACGGCGATGAAGGTGTAGGCGGTGTAGAGGTCGCCACCGAGGAGGAACCAGGTGACGAATCCGCCGAAGGACCGACCGCCGAGGCCCCACTCGTCGATGGACACAAGGGCGGCGGGGCGGTGCCACCGGGCGGCGGCGAAACCCATCACGGTGACGGCGAGGAACAGGACCAAGAAGACGACGAGGGCGGTGGGCTGCAGGCTCATGCCGCCGCCCCCCGACCGAGACCACGGGCCCGGCGGGTGCGGGTGACCAGCACCCGGTAGGCCACGAACTGGCACACGGCATTGATCAGCAGCCACAGCATGGAGTACCAGTAGAAAAAGGGGATCCCGATGAACGTCGGGGTCAGGTGGGCGTAGGACGGCACCCACAGCAGGGCCACCATGGCGGCGAGCAGCAACACGGCCACGACCACATAGGTCCCCGGAGACTCAGCGAAGCGCAGCGGGCCCCACGTGGGATGGGCTCCCGAGGCCGCCGACGGCGTGTCGGTCATGTGATCTCCCCCCTACCGGCACCGCCAATCGACGATGCTCGGCGGAGAGTGTACAAACCTTGCCACCACGGCGGAAAGGTCCGGTCGGGGTGCCGACCAGATCGGCCCGCAGACCCAGGTTGAGGCGCTGACCTCCTCCAAGTAGACCTCAGACTCGAGCTTGCGAACCGGCCACGAAAGAGCTCTCCGCATCAGAGTCACCCAACAATCGACCAGTCGTGGCGAGTCCAGCATCGTCCGTACGAGTCGTCTAGTGGCTACTGCCGAGGTTCCAAACCGCAGGTCGCCGGCGAAGAACAATGCTCTGACCAGCATGTATGCGCTGGACCTACGGAGAGAGTTCTCGAACTCTTGCACGTCTGCAAGATCCCTGGTGGTGTTTGCCGTCGGCCCGGTAGGTGGCGGCGCACGCCGGGCACAGGGTCGCTCGGCAGGTACCGCACGTCTTGAGCAGCACACCGGGGCACACGTTATGGTGTTCTCGGTTACACGACTCCGGCTCCAGAAAGCCTTATGACCGTAAACGGTGATGTTAGTGGCGAACACACTGATGAGACAGTCGTGTCAGAAAATGAATGTACTACTGTGACAAATTCAACTTACGGGACATACATCATATGCGACATGGGTTCAATCGACCCTAGCGTCGCCGCTTGCCATCAGGGCGATAGTGGTGGAGCAGCTTCCACTCGAGACTCTGCTGGTACAGCTGTTTATCCAGCGGGAACGATCGAGTCGATGAACGGAAATACTTGCTTCTTCGAGAGTGCAGCGTACCAGATTGGTCATCTCAATGATACCCTCATTGAGAGTTAGTCGAAGCAAGTTGAAACGAAGTCGCTGGTCGAGTCCCGGTAGAAGGATCTGTTTGCGAGCATTACCTTCCAGCGTGGCGGCCTGCTTGGCGTTGGGATGTTCGTTGTTGGGAACTGGATGCGGATCAACGTCGCAAGCCGGACAGGGTTCTGCTCCTTACCAGTTGATCGTCACGTTCAGGAACGGGACGCCGGCCGCTGTCGCGAAGGGTGTACTTGATACGTGCAAAGCGGAGCCCGATGTTCTTCGGATTTACATAATGGAGAGTCTATCTGAAGCGGATTTCCCTATCCTTTTATCGATGGCTAGGGACAAAACAGCGACTCATGTCCTACAAAAATCTCTCATATGTCGAGAACAATCGAAAGTCTTCCGACGGAAGATCATTTTGGAGATCGTGGATCATGCAGCAGAATTAGCAGTTGATCCAGTGGGTTCTCATGTTGTGGACGCAATTTGGAGTGCCACAGAGGACCTCCAATACCTCCGCGAGAGAATCGCGGATGTTCTTGTCTCCCACGAAACAGAGCTGCGAGACTCGTTCTCTGGCAGAGCTGTGTGGAGGAACTGGATGCTAGATCTCTATAAGCGCAGGAAAGCGGACTGGATAGCGAGATTGAAAGAAGGCCACACGGAAAAAGGCGGCTCCAAAACAGATCGACCTGCCGTCGCAACGCCTTCTGCAAAGCCCAAGACT
>CAJCHX010000525.1 GCA_903970215.1 Acidobacteriaceae bacterium | reverse complement strand
GACGATGAGCGGCTCGCGGGCCCTGTACGCGTCCTCGACCCATGGGTACACGCTGCGGATCTTCGGCAAGTTGAACCGCCACAACGTGCCGGCCCACGCGATGAGCCTCGACATGGTCGTCAACGTGATCATCGTGCTGTGCCTCAAGTCGATCCTCGCGGTCCTCGCGGCCTCCAACATGGGCTACTTCGTGATCATCATCCTGGCGACGGCCGGAGTCGCGATGATGCGCGTGGACCTGCCGGATCAGGAGCGGCCCATTCGCCTGGCGAAGCCGTGGATGGTTGTCGCCGTGCTGCTTGCCGTCTTCAACTTCGTGCTTCTCTGCATCGGCTCGGTGTCGGTGAAGCTGACCGGCTACGGGAGTATGAGCTCGTTCTATATCGGCCTGGCAGCGCTGGCCATGGGGCTCGTCTTCTACCTATGGCGCGTGTATGTCGAGGATCGCGGCGGCAAGATCCTATGGCGCGATCACCGTCCATACGTACGGGAGCGAGAGGAATCACTGCACCTGCCAGAGCCGGCACCCATCCCCGAACCGGTGGCGTGAGGCCCGCGTCCGGAGGTCCTGTTGGCACCGAAGGTGAGGACGCTGCAATGCCATGCCGCAGGACCTCCGGAGCGGGGAGCAACTTCAGGTCCGCTCCGTCATGTCGAGTTCGAGCGTGATGGCGAGAGCCTGAGCGCGAACCTTCTCGAGCGTGACGGGGTCTGCCAGGAGCGACGACACTGTCGTCGTTGCGCTCTGGTGGGCGACTACTTCGACATCGTCGAGGGGCACGGGCACCGGGAGACCAAGCTCACCCCCCGGGCCCGCGCGGTAGCGATACAGCTTTTGCAGCCCCTCATTGAGACTCAACGCCGCGGCGCCCGCGATCTTGGCGTCGCCGCGGCGGAACTGCGACGCCGCCATCGCGGCCTCGATCAGTTCGACGATGCCGTCGAACAGAGTCCGGTAGTCCGCCCAGAACTCGGCGAACTCCGCGGGCCGCTGATATGCGGCACTCTCGACCTGGTGGTAGTCCAGCGGCCCGAGCAGACAGATGTGCTTCGTGTCCTCGTACAGAAGTCGGTAGAGCTTCTGCGGCGCGCCCGCGTCGGACGTGTGCAGCGCCGTCACGACGTCGGCCGAGAACCGGTTGGTGGAAGCCGTCGCATGGAGGATCTCCTCCTTGTTGCGAAACCAGTAATAGACCGACGGCTGGCGCAACCCGGCCGCCTGGGCGATGCTGGTCATCGTCGTCTGCGCATAGCCCTGCTCTGCGAACAGCTGCGCCGCGGCACGAATGATCTCATCACGCGGGCGCGACGAGGATGTCCCGTCGGCGCGCCGACGGCCCCCGACTCCACGGCCTTCATCGCCCCCTTCGGCCGAATTCTCATTCGTCACGCTCAGAGCTCCCTACCCCTCTCCATACATCGGCTGACGCCTGGCGCCGACGCACCCGCCCAGGTCCGAGCGCCATGCCCCGCCTGACGCTTGACGGCATCCGGATCGGCGCAACTGGTCGGGTCGCGGACGTCGAACTCGTCTACGCCGTTGACGGCTGCCTGGATGCGGACGGTCGGAACTGCATCGTGTTGCCAACGTACTACACGGGGACCCACGAGAGCTATCTCCCGTGGATTGGCCCGGGCCGACCGTTCGACCCAGAGCGCTGGTTCATCGTGATCCCGAACATGCTCGGGAACGGACTCTCGACGGTGAAGGCCTCCGACACCGGATGTGGCTGGGACCCGCGCACCCATGAAACGCTGCGGGTGAGCGACAACGTCGCCTGCCAGCGAGCACTTCTCGACCACCTCGGCGTCCAGCACGTGGCCCTGGTCGCCGGCTGGTCGATGGGCGGACTGCAGGCCTACGAGTGGGCGGTGGCACACCCGGACATCATCGACGCGTTCCTCCCCATCTGCGCCAGCTCGCGCTGCTGGCCCCTCAACACGATGTTCCTCCGCGGGCTGGCTCCGTTCCTGGAGCATGCCCTCGCTCACGTCGAGCATCGCGAGTCCGCCCTCGCTGCCTTCGGACGGGCATACGCCAGCTGGGACTACTCGGCGGCTTACTACCGCGATGAGCTATGGCGCGAGGACGGATTCGACAGCATCTCGGACCTGCTCGACTGGTGGTCCCAGGACCATCAGTCCAGAGATCCCGCCGATCTTCTGACGATGCTGGCGACCTGGCAGTCGGCCCGTCCTGGCCCCGCCAGCCGGTCGCTTCGGGAGACGCTGTCGACGGTCACCGCCCGGGCCATCGTGATGCCGTCAACGACGGATATGTATTTCACTCACGTTGAGAACGCGCTGGAGGCGTCCTGGTTGCCCCGCGGGGAACTTCGCCCGATCGTCTCTGACTACGGCCACATCGCCGGGCGGCCCGGGCATCTGCTCAAGGTCACCGCCCAGGTCGCGGCGGCCGTGGGGGACCTGCTGGGGCCCAGCTGAGTAGCCCGCAATGGTGGTCAGGTCAGGGTCCCCCGGCCCAGTGCTCCTAGCCCATGGCGATTCGGATGTTCTTCACCTGCTGGAACTCGTACAGTCCTTCAACGCCGCCGGCCCGCCCGGTTCCGCTCTGGTTGTCGCCGCCGTAGGGCCCTTGCGGGGCGATGAGGCTGGCGGAGTCCGCTTCGGCCTCGTCGCTGAGGCGCATGACCGACACCACGGGTCCTTGAGCGATCGACGTGAAGACACGGACCGGGCCGGCCGCGGTGAAGCCTGGCATCTGGCCGGCACGCGGCAGCAGCATCTTCAGTGCTGCTCAGGGCCGGCTGCGGCCGAGGCGACACCGGTCGCGCCTAGCAACGTGACGACGGCAACGGCGGATGCGACCAAGCAACGCTGTCTCATAGAGCTCTCCTCCGGTTGCGTCGTCACCATTGTCGGCACGGCTGAGCTGACCTGCCTACCGACCCCACGGCGCGATTGCGCAAGTATTTGACAGCAATCTGAGTTCGCTTTCTCGGCGAGGTCCTCGATCCTGACGAGCGCTTTGCGACGCGAGCGGTCAGCTCGTCCATCACCAAGGATGGATGGACCCGTCGGGCTGGAGGAACGAGCCGGTCTGATCGAGCGTTAGCCGACTAATGGTGCCCACGAGCTGGGCGGCGGCCTGACCGGGTTCGAGGTCGGCGTCAGGTCCACCCATGTCTGTGCGGACCCACCCGGGATGGATCGCCACCACGATCACCCG